>CAYOXK010000047.1:4212-20537 GCA_964407915.1 uncultured Gammaproteobacteria bacterium | reverse complement strand
TTGTGGTCGCCCGCATTGACGACGAAGTGACGGTAAAACGTTATCGCCGCAACAACGGCAGCACGGTCTCGCTACTCGCCGAAAATGACGACTACGCGCCGATTGAAGTTGATCTGCAATTTCAGAGTTTTGCGATTGAAGGTGTGGTCGTAGGCCTAATTCGACAAAACTTTAGCTAGTCTCATTCGCTAGGCACAGATTTTTTGTGCCAGACTCGGCCCAGAACAGCAACTCAGATCTAACGGTGCAGTCTAAGCGGCCCAGCCTAGTCACCAGAGCCTCTAGTTAAGCTTATTCTTATCGATTGGCTTAGGCGGCAAGGCAAGGGTGATAACCCCACGTTCATGCAATTCTTGAGTTTGCTTGGTGGTAGCCGTGCCACGAATGTTTTTTAAATCAAGTTCGCCATTATGCATCGCAATGGCCTTTTCGGTGAACTTGGCTCCAACATCATCGAAGTGGTGCTCAATGTATTCGTGCACCGTCTTAAGTGCAGACTGATATTCAAGGTACAAGCGCTTCTGTTCTTCGGCATGATGCCTTGACCCTGTGCTTGACGCGTCGCGCGGATTCGCCACACGACCCGAGGTCGGCTGCATCGCATTGTGGCGCAAAGCCGCACCTTTACCACCCGATGCCCCATGCTCTCGATCAAATGCGGCCACGGCGTCACTAGATTCGGCCGCGGCGTCCTGCTGACTCGAGACTGACGGTTTTAAATGCGGAGCTGAGGGGCGTTTAGTCACATCAGGGCATTGGCATACAGGGCAACTGAGCAACTGATCCGTTTGCTGTGCTTGATACGCGGTGGCGTTAGCAAACCAACCCTCAAAGCTATGCCCAAACGCACAGATTAAGTCGTATATAACCATTTCCGTTCCCTTGTTTTAAACGCAAAATCAATGTTCTCTATAGCACCCTCTTGTCCAAGCAACATCTGGGTGCATCGCGTGAAATCACCGTGCACCCACTCTGCACCAATTAGGATGCTAGCTTTTCTTTTGGTTCACGGGACGCGCGTTTACGCTCGTGTTCCAACAAGAATTTCTTACGAATACGGATGCTCTCGGGCGTGATTTCAACAAGCTCGTCGTCATCAATAAATTCTAAGGCCGCTTCCAGAGTATGTTTGATCGGCGGCACTAAAGCGATGGCCTCATCTTTACCCGACGCGCGCATATTAGTTAATTGCTTACCCTTGAGCGGATTGACCGTAAGATCGTTTTCGCGCGAATGAATGCCCACAACTTGACCCTCGTAGATCATTTGCGATGGTGAAATCATCATTTTACCGCGCTCTTGCAAATTAAAAATAGCAAAGCCTAGCGCCTTGCCGGTACCGTTAGAAATCAAGACGCCATTCTTGCGTTGCCCAAACGATCGATTTTTCTTCGGTCCGTAATGATCAAATACGTGATAGATCAATCCCGTGCCAGATGTCATTGTAAGAAACTCGGTCTGAAATCCGATCAAACCTCGCGAAGGGATAACAAAATCTAAACGCACACGACCCACACCATCGGGACTCATGCTTTGCACGTCGCCGCCACGCTCTTGTAACGCTTGCATTACCGTGCCTTGATTTACTTCCTCTACGTCAACCGTCAGGTTTTCAAAAGGCTCCTGCAAAACACCATCCACCGTTTTGTAGATTACTTCTGGTCGCGATACCGCGAGTTCATAGCCTTCACGGCGCATATTCTCCAACAAAATTGACAGATGCAATTCGCCGCGGCCAGACACTTTAAATTTCTCTGGGTCTTCAGTGTCTTCTACGCGCAGCGCCACATTATGTAATAGCTCTTTTTGGAGGCGTTCACGGATCTGCCGAGACGTTAAATATTTACCTTCTTGGCCAGCGTAAGGCGATGTATTGACTTGAAATGTCATTGTGACCGTTGGCTCATCCACCGTTAGCGGCGGTAGCGCCTCAACGGCATCGCGCTCGCAAATAGTGTCGGAGATGTGCAATTCGTCTAGGCCTGAAATAGCAACAATCTCGCCTGCTTGTGCAGTATCGATATCAATGCGTTCAATTCCATGAAAGCCGAATAACTTGCCTACGCGGCCATTGCGTACTTTACCTTCGATATCCACAATGCTGACCGAGCTGTTTAACGCCACACTACCGCGCTTTACGCGACCAATGCCAATAACACCTAAATAGCTCGAATAGTCGAGCTGTGAAATTTGCATCTGGAACGGCGCATCTAATTCAACCGGTGGTGGCGGCACTGAGTCAATGATAGTTTGGAACAATACATCCATATTATCGGTCTTATGTGCCGCATCGGTTGTTGCATAACCTTGAATAGCGGACGCGTAAATAACCGGAAAGTCTAATTGTTCATCGGTGGCGCCGAGCAAATCGAATAGATCAAAGGTTTGATCTAAAACCCAATCTGGGCGAGAGCCATCCCGATCAATTTTATTGATAACGACAATCGGTCGAAGATTGTGGGCAAAGGCCTTTTGCGTCACAAACCGAGTTTGTGGCATAGGACCATCCACCGCGTCAACCAATAGAATGACCGAGTCCACCATCGACATAATACGTTCTACTTCGCCACCAAAATCGGCGTGGCCAGGCGTATCGACAATATTAATTCGATAATCCTTCCATTTGAGCGCCGTTGGCTTAGCCAAAATCGTGATGCCGCGCTCCTTCTCTAAGTCATTACTATCCATGACGCGTTCGACCAATTCAGCGCGTTCGCTAAAGGTGCCGGATTGCTGCAAGAGTTTATCGACAAGAGTCGTTTTGCCATGGTCGACGTGAGCGATAATAGCGACATTTCTAAGCTTCATAGGAACGAGGGGTTGTGTGGCCGGATAAAGGGCGCGATTATAGGGGTTCTGGGCGTAAATACTACCGCTCAGAGGTAATTAATTACCCTAAAAAACACCCTAATTCACTACGCATACAGGGATCAAGTACGGGGCTATGCTGCGTCGCGCAGCCCTTTGAATACTCGCTTTCTACTCGTCGGCTTGCGCGTAGTGATTAACGATCTGCAGTAGGCGCTCATCTTGCCACGACTCGAAACGCCAACTACTCAAAAAACCGCAATGACCACCGTGTTCGGTAATCACAATATCTAAATTATCACTCGGGGTAATTTGCTCTACGCTGTCCACTGGAATGATCATGTCGTCGCGCGCGAAATGCAAATAGCAAGGGCAGATAGTATTCGCTAGACGGTTGCCGGTAATCGCATAGGCATCAAAATAGTCGCTCAATTGCGAAAATGCGGTGTATTGCGGAATCAATACTCTGTTCATCGCATCAAGAGAGCCCAAATGGGCAAACTGCTCCACAGCATAGCGATGTGGGAAAAGCGCACTTTTCAAGCGCAGCGAACGCTTCCACTTACGCACAAAATAGGCGTTATATAACCAGTTGCGCGGCTCTACTAGTGCAGCATTCGCGAGTTCAGCATGCACTACGGGACAAAAAGCAGTGGTACTCTGCAGACTTATTACGTGATTGTGTGCCGCCGCCGCAACCCGCAAACAGAAATTGCCACCCAAAGAAAAACCCGCTAGGTGTGTATACCTATAGTTAAAGCGCGCTTGAATTACCTCAATCGCTTGAATAATTTCAGCTAACAGGGTGGAATTAAAAGCCTCTTCGTTAAGATGATGCGAATCGCCATGATCGCGCATATTCAAACGCACCACGTCATGCCCATGGGCCAACAAAGTGGCGGCGGCCGACAACATATACGAGGATGATTCACTTCCCTCCCAGCCGTGAATGAGTATCACTAAGGACGAAGAACATGCGCTGGGCGCGGCCGTATTCTGCCCTCGGTTGTAGTAACACAGCAAACGCACGTTATCGTTTAGAGTTAACGTATGCGCTTCACCCGTCTGGAACAATTGATGCTTAATGCGTGCTAATTTGAAACGGCGCGGGCCGACGCTCGACAAGATTGTTTGTAAATGCTTGTTGGCAAGGCCGTAGGCGGGCTTAAATGAATTGGGTTGAATAACCATAAGCTAGGAAATAATGATCAAGGCCTAAAAGACAAATTAGATTCAATTGTTCTATCGAGAGTGCTCACCCGAATACAGCAGCACACTTTTCATAACGACTTAAACTTTGTTTAATCCTGCTGCAAATAATTGCTGCGAGGCTCGGTGTAAGATGGTGATATTATAATCATCTCAATACGCGTCGTGCAGCAACGTCTGCTGCCACGCTTTAAGTGCATTTTTATTTCACTTGAAGCCAGCGATCACCGATACGCTTGTTTTGAGCATGACTAAACTTTTGATTCAACATACGGACCAAACATCTAATGCTTGTATTACCAAACCCTACACACCGCTCAAGTAACCCAATCACTCGGAATAATAGGCTGAGTTCCGTACAGCTAGGGACCATCCTCGCACTATTGGTTGCGGGGATGAATGCCTCCGCCTACGCCAAAAATTATCAGGTTGAGGCCATAGTGTTTAAGCAAGTTGACGCAGGTAGCGCGACTGAGAGTCATCGCTATACACCGCCCTCAGAGCCCCGCTCGCCTGCTGAAACGTGGGTTGTAGCGCCTCGCCTTTTAGAGGAAGAACTCGCGGCACTTACAGCCTCAGCGAACTATCAAGTAATACAGCGCTTTTCCTGGGCGCAAGAATCCTTGCCTTACTCCGAGTCAGCCTCCATGAGTTTCTATGAACCCAGTCTTAAAGGCTGGATTAAGGTTTATGCGAACAACCTTTTATATGTAAATCTTGATTTGGAAGTGGACGGGTTTCGCTTGACTGAAAAGCGTCGAATTAAGTTGGATGAAAAGCATTTTTTCGATCACCCCAAAATTGGTGTGCTTCTACAAGTCTCGCGTCTAGAAGATGAATCTCTAGAGGACGCTACAGACACGGTTCAAGATGCCCAACTGAGTACTCAATAGCCGCAATGACCTACTTCTGAATGCTAAGCTATTGTTACGCGCTACGCTGCTGCATTGCGGCTAAGTCGTGCGCCCGATATTCTGGAACAAGTAAACGCAGACAATGAATTAGGGAGTCGTCATAGTTGTCCAGCTTCGTCAATAACTGCGCTATAAGCACCTGAGCATGTTCGCCATCTATGGCTCTGGTAGATGCTAAATGGATTTTTTCGTATTCGGTATCCGTTAGGTTTTCATCGTCATGAAATAGCTCCTCATGCAATTTCTCGCCGGCGCGAAGACCCGTAAATACAATCTTGATGTCCTCTCCAGGTTCTTTCCCACTGAGTTTGATGAGTTGTTCTGCTAAATCCGATATCAGCACAGGATGCCCCATATCCAACACATAAATGCGCCCTCCTTCACCCATCGCACTGGCTTCTAAAATTAACTGGGTTGCCTCGGTGATCGTCATAAAATAGCGCGTCATTTCTGGATGCGTAACCGTTACGGGGCCACCGCGCTTGATCTGCTGTTGAAATTTGGGCACGACACTGCCAGCCGAACCCAGTACATTTCCAAACCGAACGGTGATAAAGGTAGTGCCGCTGTCTGCGGCAAGTTGCTGCACATAAATTTCGGCGGCGCGCTTGCAAGCCCCCATCAGAGAGCTCGGATTTACGGCTTTATCCGTAGAGATCAGTACAAATTTTTCCACACCGCTAGAATGCGCTAAATCGGCGACCACCTTGGTGCCATACACATTATTGCGTACTGCCTCGCGCACCTGGCCTTCGAGCAATGGCACATGTTTATAAGCAGCCGCGTGGAACACCGCTGAGGGTTTAAATCGAGTAAATACTTGTTGCATGGCCACCGCGTCACAAACATCCCCTAAGACAGGCAAAAGTGTTACACCGGGAAAGCGTTCCGACAGCTCTTCTTCAATTTGATACAGGTTGTATTCACTTTGATCGAACAGCACTAAGCGAGCGGAGCAAACAGACGCCAATTGACGGCACAACTCCGAACCAATAGAACCTCCAGCTCCCGTAACCAAAACTGTTTTATCGCACAAACTGTGTTTTATTCGATGCCAGTCGAGCTTTACCGGATCGCGCCCGAGCAGGTCATCAATACGCACCTCGCGCATATCTCCGAGTTGCACCTTTCCCGACACCAGTTCATGCGCGCCAGGCAGAGTTTTGAATTCCACTCCCGATTTCTCGCAGAGCGTGACGAGCCTCTGCATGGCTTTTTCACTGGCTGATGGAACAGCTATGAGCAGTAGCTCTATACTCCAACGATCCACCACGTCCAGCAATACATCAGTTGATGCGATAATCGGCAGTCTGTGTATCTGGCGCCCTACTTTCTCCGGATCGTCATCCAAAAAACCAATAATATTGTATCGATTGGGATGGTTGCGGCGCAGGTCACGCAATAACTGCTCGCCGGCCGCGCCTGCGCCGATTATCAACACCTTGCGACCTGCTTTCGCGGTAAAGTGTCGGTCCTTAACGAGTCGATAGACCAATCTCGATGCGCTCATCGATACTGCAAGTATCAGTGCATACAAAATAAATACTGATCGAGGCACAAAAGCGAGTCGGTCGGCCACCAAAAACAAGCAAAATGCGATTGCGATGGTGCCCGTCATGGTGGCGCGTAAAATGAGCGACAAGTCTGGTAATGATACGAACCGCCACTCACCACGGTGCACCCCAATAAACCAGTTCACGGCAAGCTGAACGCTGATCACCACAGGCAGGGCATACACGGCACCCCACAAAAAATCCTCGGGAATAAGCCCTAAGTTGTACCGCAACCAGTAGGCCAACAGCCAAGCAACAGGAATCACCACTGCGTCATGCAGCAAAATTCTCCATTGATACAATAACAGGCTAAATGAACGAAACATGTTTGAAGTAGTCTATGTCCAGTCGGGATTGCAGTTTAATTGGGTATCGACGAGCAGCACGATGTATGTCAATCTGATACCTAAAGCTGCGAGAGGTACACAATAATACGTTGGCTTGCATAATACTGTAATTCGTAGCAATTGGCTTTAAACAGTTGATCATGACCGCCTAAAGAAGCGTTAACCAGCACGGCCACACTATCTCGCTTGGGCACGCACACATACCCAACGCATACAGCCGGCCAATATGACTAAAACACCCAATAAAAGCGGAACCAACAGCGCCTGCTGGTACAGACTTACCGACGCCGCCAACGAGCAACCTACCATCAAACCAATGTACACCAACACGATGTGGTTATGCGCGTAACCTGCGCGCGCTAAACGTTGATAAAAATGCTGATTATGCGCCTGCCAGACGGGTTCGCCGCGGCGCCAACGCAACACCAATGTTGTGGTGGAATCGACCACAAACACTGCAAATAAAATTAGGCAAGACAATACGGGCACACCAAAGCGGTTATTCGCGATAACACACAGTAGCGCAAACATGGCGCCTAGGCTGATACTCCCCACATCACCCATAAAAATGCTCGCTGGCCGCCAGTTATGCCATAAAAATCCATAACTTGCGGCGGCTACAACGGCCGAGAATACGGCCAATTCGGTACCACCCAGCAGCATAAACCAAAAGGAAAAGGTCGTTGCGGCCACAATCGCTTGTGACGCCGCCAAGCCGTCCATCCCGTCCATAAAGTTGTATAAATTGGCTAGCCAGATCAAGGCTAAAATGCTCAAGGGTGGTCCCAACCAACCAAGCGCAAAGCCAATCGTCGCAGATATCGCAAGGTGATCAACCCAACCTATCAACACAATCGCCGCTAGCGCTAATACAAACTGCGTACCAAGACGCAACCGCGTAGACAAACTGAACACATCATCCCACCAACCCAATGCAGCCCATCCCAACAGTAATGTCAGTAGCGCCAAATAGAAAGTGGAATACGGCGAAACCACACTCGCCCACAACAGCGCTAATACGCCCATAAAGACAATAATCACTCCCCCGCCCCGCGGAACACTACCTGTGTGTAGGGTTCGATGATTGGGAGTATCCACTTGCTGACGAGCAATCAGCCAAGGAATCAGGCGTTTTACAAGCCATGCAGAAGCAAGGCTAACCACCGCTATTAACGCAACAATTTTAAGGGAATATGGCATACCCACAAGCAACGCTCTAGTTAGCGCGGCACGCGATTAATCGCGAGCTTAGCGATGGGCCGAGCATTGCGCACTATTGTTTGATGAGCAGCGCTACCCCGTGCGCACTTAATCATGGCGTTGTCCCGGAATATCAATGCCCAATTGAGGGTAAAACTTACGCGGAGTGTAGGCAAAGTCCGCTACGGCCGCGCGTTGGTCATACACTAAATCCTTATTCATTCGATCAGCCATATCAGCGCTATAAGCAAATTTTGAAAAGCGGGCTGCGAGAGTTAAAACCGCACGCAAAGCCCATAATGGCACAGAGATGATGCGTGGGCGACGCCCCATACATGCAAAAATTCTTACAACCATTAGCCGATAAGAAAGTGTCTCCCCGCCGACGACATTATAGGTCTTATCATAAGTGTTGGGATTGGCAATCACGGCCAGCGCCGCCGTCACTAAATCGTCGGCGTGTACCGGTTGGCGTAGCCCCGATCCTTTACCCACCAGCACCATCACCCCAAAACGTTGAATGGTATGCGCGATTCTACTGATATTTTGATCCAATCCATAACCGTAGATCAGCGACGGACGTAATAACGTTAGAGCGACGCCTAACTGTGCACAAATCGCTTTAATCCGTTCTTCAGAATCAGCCAACAAACCCACCAGTCGCGCTTCATGCGGGTCGCGCGTATCCTTTTTACCTTCGATGCTCGTTGAGGAAAAGGCCACTATCCGCTGTAAACCCAACGCAGCCAAGCTCTCGACGCTCTCGTTTCTTAAAGTCCAGAGTGGTGCGCAGTGCATTAAACAACGAACACCTTCTAATCGTGTCGTGTGCGCTGCATCGAGCGGACTATCTAAGTCCCATCGCAGCCAGTTGCTGTCATCGGCTATTAGTTCCTGCGAATTCGGTATCGGCAGATGTCGTGACACGGCCACAAAATCAAGCTCGGCTTTTACCAAACGTGCACACAGTGGTTGACCCACAACACCACGGCCACCGGTTACCACAATCATGTGCGTTGGGCTCGCATTCTGGACAATAGACTTTCTCGGGCTTGCTTAAGCAAACTTAAAGCCGCGCGTGCCACGAAACTCGCATAGATGCCCAGTTTAGAGACAGCGGTTATTACCACCCCATATTCAGATCGATAATAGCGATCAAAAAAACGCAACATTCCGGAATGCAGATTCCACAGCACACCGATAGGCCGAGATTTAGAACTGACGCCTTTGGCATGCATCACGCTTGATTGCGCGACAAACGCGATGGGTATCCCAGCCAACTCACAGCGCTTACACCAATCCAAATCTTCGCAATGCATGAAGTACGCTTCGTCCAGCAAACCCACGGCCTTCAGAGTGGTACGGCGAATAACCATAAACGCACCTGAAATGGCAGGGACGTATTGTAGCGGTTCGTCAGCCTCAGCCGATCCACCAAAGTTAAAGTCTTGGGCCCACTCAGGCGGTCGCGCAAGACGGTGTAGCTGCAGAATTCTTGCTAAGGCGCTGAGTGGCGTAGGGAAACGGCGCCGCGAAGTAACTTGGTTAGTACCATCAGCATTCAATATGCGACAGCTTGCAGCCCCAATGCGCGGATCAGCCTCAAGCGCAGCAAGCAAAGGCGCTAAGGTATAGGCATTAAGCAAGCAGTCTGGGTTCATCAATACGGCAACATCCTCGCACAATGCCGATAAGACCTGATTGTTGGCCGCCGCAAATCCACGATTCGTGGGATTCGCTATAAACGTTGCTCGCGCATCATTTATGGCCGTCTGCGTAGCGCTAAAACTATTGTCTCTTGACGCATTATCGACCACCGAGACTGTGGCCTGCGTAAAGTCCAACACGGATTGAACTGCGCGTTGCAGCCACTCACCAGAGTTATAGTTAACTAAAATAAAGCGTACGCTCAAAGACATATCAAAGTTGGGCTAAAAGTCATTTCTGGTATTGAGATAGGGGGCATTGCCAAATCAGCTTGGGTTTAGTTGGGCGTAAACCACTACGGGGGACCCGCGGACGCACCTTCGTCGAGTTTCCCGGATCGACCTATCAGGCCGTGCAAAACGCCTTTAGCCATCATCCGCAGGTTCGCGACACGAGGTGCGCGAAGCACGGCAAACATCACAAAAATTTGCAACAGACGCTGCACATCATTCCATTTCCACAACACTGAAACACCGCCACGTTTATACAGCAACACTGAGTTGCGAAAGATATAGTAATAACGAAACGGCTTGTGTTGCGGTACATTGCGTACGCGACCACCAAGGCTGATTCGATGGGTGCTTTCCCCTAACGCGTGC
Source organism: uncultured Gammaproteobacteria bacterium (assembly GCA_964407915.1). GTDB lineage: Bacteria > Pseudomonadota > Gammaproteobacteria > Arenicellales > Arenicellaceae > Arenicella. The sequence goes on along the minus strand of CAYOXK010000047.1, from coordinate 10,200 downwards.
CGCATAGATGCAGCGGCCACGCCAAAACTGTGGTAACCCAACGCGCGAGCGCGTAAAAACCATTCGGTATCTACATGATCTATAAACAGAGTCTCGTCCAGTAGACCCACTTTATCAAAAACATCTATGCTAAACAGACTGCCAGACGATATTAAAAAATCGGCCGCAATACAGCCGTCCCCATCCGCTTGAGATTTGTAAACGCGCTTGAATTTCAGTGCTCCAAAGCGAACAAAAAAGGATTCTGTTTCGCCCTGCCGGTTGGCGTACACGGGACCGACTGCCGCCACCGATGATGTCTGTGCTTTTTGTTGATGCGCGTGCAATAGTGCCGCAACCATCCCTGGATTCGGACAACTATCCTGATCAAATAACAACACGTAGTCATAACCACCTACGCGCGCCGCACGAATGCCTATGTTCTGCGCGGCGCCTAAACCACGATTGCGCGGTTGACGATCGAGTGTTACACCATCACAAACTAGGGGCAACTCGAAAGCAGGACTAGAAGCGTTATCCACCACATAACAATCGCAATTTTGCAATAGTACCGATTGCACGGTATCTGCTAACAAGCGGACATCAGGGTTATACGCTACAAAGACCGCTAATACCGAGTGCTTTGGCATACCTACCAATCAGCTCGACGCTGTTATGCAGACTTTGGGGCTTTTTTGGGGGTCGCTTTAGCCACGGTCTTGTTCGTGTTAGCGGCGCGTTTGGCGGTGCTGTTACGAGCCTGCTCCGTCGCCTGTGTGGCCGACGTCGATTTGGCGGCCGCTACGCTGCGCTTGGTTTGAGGCTCAAAGCCCAACGTGTCGCGCACATGGTAGATCGGCTTATTCTGGCTTTCGTAGTAGGTGCGCGTTTGCATTTCGCCAATCAAGCCAAACAAAATAAACTGCAAGCCAATGATCAATAGCATAAAGGCGAATATCAGCAGAGGCCGATCACCGAGTGGCACCGCGAAAAATAACCGCGCAATGGTTAGATAGGCGATGAGCAACCCACCAATACCACCCAACGCTAAGCCAGGCATACCAAAAAAGTGTAAGGGCCGCGCATGAAAACGCAGCAAAAACTTGACTGTAATCAAGTCTAAAACCACTCGAAAAGTACGCGATATCCCATACTTAGACACACCCGCTGTGCGCGCCCGATGGTTTACTTTAACCTCGGCAATTTTAGCCCCTACGCCACTGGCCACCGCTGGGATAAAGCGATGCATTTCGCCGTACAACGTTACTCGCTTAGCCAAATCTTTCCGCATTGCTTTAAGTGTGCAACCGTAGTCATGTAGGCTCACATCGGTGATTTTTGAGATCAGCCTATTCGCCAGCATCGAAGGTAGCCTGCGCGACACATATTTGTCTTGTCGGTCAAAACGCCAACCGCACACCATGTCATAACCTTCATCTAATTTAGCGACTAAGGCAGGAATATCGGCAGGATCGTTTTGTCGATCCGCATCAAGGGTCACAATCACTTCACCTTGCGCGAAATCGAGACCTGCCGCCATGGCCGCAGTTTGCCCGAAATTGCGCCGAAAGCTCACTACCTTTATTTGCGGCATTTGGGTGCGAAACGCTTCTAATACCGCAACACCATCGTCAGTACTGCCGTCGTCTACAAAGACGATCTCATACTCTTTGTCCATTGAATCGAGCGCCATTTTAAGCTCTTCACACAAAGGCTTCAAATTAGGCGACTCGTTTAAGAAAGGCACTACGATAGAAACATCCATGGGGCTTGGTCCTGTTTAATCTGCTGGTTATCTTGGCGCGAAATCCAGCTCATCTAAATTTAAGCGCGTGATTATACGAAACATTACTGCACTAAAGCACACCCATTGACGTTGAATCATCAAAAAATGCGACCTCGAAGGCTAGTCTCAGCCTGATCCACCTACTCGAAGCAGTTTGTCAGCCTCGTTACTGGGCATTTGCGGGTAAACGCCTTCATCACTAATCCGCAGGTGCTTATTGTAATATTTGTCCACAAAACCTTTTGACTTCCAGCGCTTTTGAAACACCGCAAGCTCGCGGAAATAGCGGGCAATGTGCTGTTCGGAGAGATCGTCACCGCGACTCACCGACTCATGATGGTAGAGCTCTGCTTCAGGTGTCCAAATTATCTGTAAGCCGCTTGCTTCAACTTTTAGGCAGTAATCGATGTCATTGTAGGCTACTTTGAACTGCGCTTCATCTAGGCCGCCAATTTGTTCCCACACCGAGCGCGGCGTTAGCAAACAAGCGGCCGTGACTGCCATCATATTCTGAGTGGCCGCGCAGCGATATTGATAACCGGTCGAGTCACGCGGTTCTAAGCGGTGAATGTGTCCCGCGGCATTACCCATTCCGATCGTAACCCCCGCGTGCTGCACCAAGCCATTACTGAAAAGCAATTTAGCCCCCACCACCCCTACCGCGGGCTGCATAGCCCACACTAACATCGCCGTTAGCCAATCGCCTTGAATCACCTCTATGTCGTTATTGACTAAAGCGATGTACTCGGCTGACCCTTGGGCCACGGCAAAATTATTAATTGCTGAATAGTTGAACTCACCTGGGTAGTCCAACACCCGAATTTTGGAATTACCTTTAAGGGTCTCAAAGAACGCCAATGTTTCAGCTTTTTCGCTGCCATTATCAACTATGGTAATCGTGTAATTAGCGTAATCGGTGCGAGCTAAGATACTGTTAATACAAGGCTCCAGAACATTTAGACCGTCGCGTGTAGGAATAATCAACTCTACCGACGGTACACTAGTCGCATCATCGAAGACCCCAGCCTGGGGAACAAGCGCATTAGCTGCACCGCGGCGCGTCCAGGTGAGGCCTGGCCATGGGCTAGCCGCGCCCCGTGGCTCAGGTGTGATGATATCTTCCAAACGGTGGCTTTTGATCAATACCTCATCAACATGTAACACGCGCTGTGGTTCTGCCAATAGTTCTAGGTTGGCGTAGTAACGCTCTTGCTCTGAATGCAACGGCGCTAGCCCGCGCGTTCGCACTTCCTCGCTTGCATACGCGCAAGCAAACTGAATGTAGTCAAAACAATAAAGATAACAACGACTTGGTTGGGGTTTGAATACAGGCTGACGCGGTGTACCTGTCTCGCTGTCATCGAAGACATAATCATGGTCCCAATAGACTAAACGTGGCATTCGTCGCAAGCGATTGGCGCGTAAAATCGCTCTCTTTAGCAGTAGAATGGCCGTGTCCCGAAAGTGCTCTCTGGGCGCCAAAAAAACCACGTAGTCAGCCTTAGAGAGCGCCTCTGCGCGCGCTTGTTCCGCCGCGTCGGCGGTGATTATTTGATCAGGAGGAAAGGTAAGGCCATGCAACGCGCCGCGTTGTTGTTCGCTATCGATCACCACTAGCACATTCAGTTTGCGGTACCACCAGCGCAAAACTGGCGCCCATGCATGCCACCACTGATACCCTTCAAGCGCCGTCAAATAGCCCGATTTGGAGACATAAAACTGCAGAATATTGGTCGACAGTTCTGCGGGCTTTTGAAAGACCATACCGACCATCGTCAACAAGACTCGTATGCTCGGGAAATCATAGAGATAACGCAGACAAATAAGCGCCACTCGTGCGCGCCCTTCTAGCGCACTGATGTGCGCCAAACGGCTAATCTGCATCGAATCGCTGTGGGCCACTAATTGGCCCGCAGGCAGATAGACCAATATGCGATTTTGGCCGACGTGATAACCCTCTAAATAGCGATTAAAGTGCTGTCCATCGTTTTGTTCAACAACGAGTCGTGGCAAATGATTAATAACGCGAGCAATCGAAAATTCGACGATATGCCAACCGGCCCGCACGGCCACCCACGGGCTCTGCAAATCATAAACGTGCCAAGACCGCTCAAGGCGGTTATTCAGTTGCACTAAACCTTTAAAGGTACCTAACATCGACGGCCTCTGTGGTGCACGCTTAGGACCGTCGAAACAGGCTACGAAGTCGTTGCGCTAAACGCCAAGGCAACGAAACTTCAATTTGATCTAAACGGTCTTGCTGAATGGCTGCACGCTTTTCTAGTTCGTGTGCGTGTGCTTTAAACGCGGCCAATTGCTGTGTTAGCTCATTAATCCGCGCATGCGGTGGTGGCACTAGAGACGCTTTTACGTAGTTGAATTCGGGGTTATCTAACACCGTAACGGCTTGCCGTGGTGCAAGCCGCTGAATGTCGTTGTCGGAGTCGGCAAGCAGCAGTAAGAACGAGTTACTCAGCTGCGTTAACGCATTCGCTTCGACTACCCCTTGCCATAAACGCGCTTCATAACGTCCGAGCGGAAAGGGATTGTCCGGACTGCAATAGTCTCTTGATACGACCGTGTGTAAGGCTTCATGTACTGCGCGTCTACTCTGCGCATCCTCGGCCGTCACGGCGTCGCCATCAATAAGTAAATGAGGAATTTTATAGTCCGGAAATGGCAGTAAGGTTTTGAGCGCTACAAACGGACTTTGTTTGCGCAAGGCGTGCCACTGCGCATGATCATAAGTGCGGATACCTGATGCATCGGGATAGTCATCCAATCCTACGAAAGGCACAGCATAATGATCCTCTTTTGCACCCATGGCGTACTTTAAGCCCGTGCGGTTCTCTATCGCAATGAGGACAACACCACTGGGACGCAAGGCTTGCTTGGCAAGCTTGAGCAGATCCAGTACGGCCTGTTGATCACTCTTGTCGTCAGCAAAACGTCCAGCGTACTCGAGCACACCCACAAATAAAATCAAGTCATACGACTGTGCGGGAATGCGAAGTTGGTTGAAGTTGGCCGTTAAAATTCGGATATTTGGCAGGTCTTTACAGCGCTCTGCAGCGAGTGCCGCGCGCACGGGACTACCTTCCACGGCATCCACAGTTAACTGAGATTGCTCAGCCAGATACCGCGAAATCGAACCGCAGCCACAACCAAGCTCCAGCACCCGTGAACAACCGCTTAGATCCAGCGGGCGCAGCAAATTGGCTCGAGTAGAACTCAGATGATATTCGGTGGGCCAATCGGTAATCTGTGCCTCAAGTTCACTTGACTGGCTGGAGCGATCGCGAGCAGTGCGCAGAATTTTTGCCAATGCTTGCTCCGTGTCTTCGCCATCGGAATAGTTAAAATCCGTTACCACACCGAGCTGCGCGTAAACGCCGTTGGCCTGACGCTCAAACGCGTTGAACGCTACGATATCCTGCTCAATTGCCGTCATAGTGATTTATCCTGCGCCAGCCTAAGCGCAACCGACCTTAGCCGCGTAGCGCACATTAGTCTTCAAGCGAAATGCTTAGAGATCCTTGCAAATCAGCAAAACCAAAGGCATCAAGCGTCTCGCGGATGTAGATATGAATAAGGTCGTAGCGACGATCAATCGCAATATTGTCTTTAACATCGTGATCTTGTGCCACACCCAACGAAATAAAGTAATCACCCGCCAACAAGTGCAAGGTTAAATTGAACTCAATCAGCACGAGATCACCGGCTTCTTGCGCGGGCGTGTCGACATTTTGCACACGCGAATTCGTGCCATAAATAGCATTGCCATCGTTAGTCTTAACGGTGATTCCATAAATTAAATCGCTCACGGCTTGCTCAAAAACCACCCACATTCGCACTTGCAAATGATCACCGCGTTGCATCAAGCCATTCGTTGGCCCGCCGTTTTGCAAGATTTCATAATGGCAAATCTTAGCCCGAGCATCACCCCAACGATGTTCACTAGCGTTATAGCAGACCTGCTTTACGCAGTTGTCGATACTCGGATCAAACTCAACCTGATAATTCTCTGGTTTAATTTCGACCAACGCATTGCGATCTTTCTCAGACCCAAACATAAGCTCTAAGTAGGCCTGCACGACCTCTTTAGGACTGCCAGTCATTTTTAATTCGCCATCGTTCAGCATAATGGCTGAATCGCAAAACTTAATCACACTCTCGGTACTGTGGGTAACGAGCAATATGGATACACCTTGTTCTTTAAGTTG
>CAYOXK010000047.1:0-4202 GCA_964407915.1 uncultured Gammaproteobacteria bacterium | reverse complement strand
GTGCTCGATGCGCCGAAAACACTGGCGCTGAAAACGCACGTCGCCTACCGCGAGCGCTTCGTCAACGATCAGGATGTCGGGATCCATGTTGATTGCAACCGCGAATGCGAGCCGCACGTACATGCCACTCGAATACGTCTTGACGGGCCGATGTAAGAATTCGCCCAGCCCACAAAATTCGACAATATCGGGCAGTTTGGCGTGAAATTCTTCGCGCGAAAGCCCCATGATCGAAGCATTCAAACGGGCATTCTCTAAGCCTGAAAACTCAGGATTAAAACCCGCACCGAGCTCTAACAATGCCGAGACTCGGCCTTTGGTAACGAAACTGCCGCGAGTTGGCTGCAAAATACCCGCAAGAATCTGTAGCAAGGTCGATTTACCCGAGCCATTTTTACCAACGATGCCCACGGTCTCGCCCTTTCTAACCGTGAGGTCTATACCTTTGAGTGCCCAGAATTCGTCATAAAAGCGACGCTTAGGCAAAAAACTTTGCCACAGCCGATGAATAGGCTTCTGATAGGTTTGGTAGCACTTATGCACATCAGTGGCTTGGATCACCACTTCTGCAAGATCCTCTTTGGGTGATGCATCAGGTAGTTTAGATAACATCAGCAAACCCATCCCGCGTATTCTGAAAAAACCACATTCCGAACAGCAACATACAGCTTGCAAACACGGTATACAGGCCTAGATCGAGCCAGTTGGGATAAGTACCAAACAATAACACCGCGCGCAATTGCTCAACAATAATGGTCAGAGGGTTAAGCCAATAGACAAACGGTTGAATTTCCTGCGGCACCGCAGAAAATGGATAAACTATAGGACCCAAGAACAGTAAAACGGTAATCAACACACCTACAAATTGTGACAGGTCTCGTACATAAACGCCCATGACCGCCACAAAGAATGACAAACCACATAAAAATATTAAGAATGGGGCGATCACTAAAGGGGTGAGTAGGACGGTCCAATGGACCGAATTACCGCTGGCGACAAACAAGACCATTAGGATCAGCAGACCCAAAAACATATGGAAAAGACCATTCGCGATACTGACAAAATTGAGTATCTCAAGTGGGAACACGACCTTTTTGACGTATTGTGCATTACCACGCACCAAACCCACCGCACCCATTACCACTTCGGCCAAAAGCCCGTGGCAGAGTAGCCCTGCGAACAAAATCAACCCAAAGTCGATATTGTCTTGACCCTCCACCCCCCACTTCACGCGCATGACCATGCCAAATACAAATGTATAAACCAGCAACATCATGATGGGGTATAAAAAGGCCCACAAAAAACCAAGCTGCGAGCCTCGGTAACGCTGCAGGACGTCGCGCTGCAGCATCTGCCCAAACAGATAGCGATTAATAAACAAACTGCGAAAAAGCGTGATCACGATACAATCTTTGCTGGATTAAAAAAGGCGTGCGGCGCAATCAATTAGTCAAGACCCAAAAATTGATGTTTGTTCTCCAACACCAATTTTAAGTATTTGCCATAACTGCTCTTTCCATAGCGATGTGCGGCTTCAGCGAGCTCGTTCTCGCCAATAAACCCTTTTCTAAAGGCAATCTCCTCGAGGCAGGCCACTTTAAGCCCTTGTCTACTTTCGATGGTTTCGATAAACATACCCGCTTGCAATAAAGACTCATGCGTACCCATATCGAGCCAGGCTAAACCGCGGCCGAACACCTGCACCGACAAATCTCCCCACTCCAAGTATTGCTTATTAACATCGGTAATTTCTAACTCGCCACGGGATGACGGTTGAATATTTTTGGCCACATCGACCACGCGGTTGTCGTAAAAATACAAACCCGTTACCGCATAATTCGATTTCGGTTTAACTGGTTTCTCTTCCAAACTAATCGCATTACCGTGCGCATCAAATTCCACCACCCCATAGCGTTCAGGGTCATGTACGGGGTAAGCAAATACGGTCGCCCCCTTCGCTTTTTGCCCTGCTGCGCTAAGATCCTTGCTCAAATCATGACCATGAAAAACATTATCGCCGAGCACTAAGGCGCAATCATCGTTGCCCACAAACTCGGCACCAATAATAAAGGCTTGCGCTAAACCATCAGGCGAGGGCTGCACCGCATAACTGATATTCATCCCCCACTGCGATCCATCCTGCATAAGCTGCTGAAAACGCGGTGTATCCTGCGGAGTCGAAATAATTAGAACGTCCCGGATACCCGCCAACATAAGTGACGACAAGGGATAATAGATCATCGGCTTGTCGTACACGGGCAGCAATTGCTTAGACACCGCTTGAGTAACGGGGTGTAATCGAGTACCTGAACCACCTGCTAGAACGATGCCGCGCATATTTTATTCCTCATTGTGATGTAACAGCTCTGCATCGCACGTAGCGTCGCCAAGCGATAAATGTAATTATTATTCGACTGCGGCTTAGTACTCACCGCAGCGTAACTAGCGCTGGCCTAAGCGCTCGCCCACATAGTTTTGCGACACACTTGCGATCCACTCTTCATTATCTAAATACCATTGAATCGTTTTGCGAATCCCGGTCTCAAATGTTTCTTCCGGAGTCCAGCCTAAGGTATTCGCAATTTTGCTCGCATCAATTGCATAGCGTCGATCGTGCCCTGGGCGATCTGCTACAAAGGTGATTTGCTCGGCATATCCTGCACCATCTGCGCGCGGCTTAATGTCATCGAGAATCGCACAGATGGTTTTAACCACGTCAATATTCGTCATCTCGTTGTGCCCGCCCACGTTATACACCTCGCCGACTTGCCCAGTATTGACGATCTTCCACAACGCCTTAACATGGTCATCTACAAACAACCAGTCGCGGATGTTGTCGCCTTTGCCATAGATCGGTAAAGGTTGTCCGTGAATGGCTTTCTGGATAACCAATGGAATCAACTTCTCAGGAAATTGAAATGGCCCATAATTATTTGAACAGTTCGAAATAACGACCGGTAAATGGTAGGTTTTGTGCCAAGCGCGAACCAGATGATCCGAACTCGCCTTACTGGCGGAATACGGCGAATTGGGTTTATAGCGAGTGGTCTCAGTAAACAAACCAGTCTCACCCAAACTGCCGTAAACCTCATCCGTTGAAATGTGATGAAAGCGAAAGCTCTGCTGCTTTGCGGCGCTAAGCCCCTGATAATACTCTCGCGCCACTTCTAAAAGATTATAAGTGCCTACGATATTAGTAGTAATAAACTCACCGGGACCATCAATAGAGCGATCTACGTGCGACTCAGCGGCTAAATGCATAATGCAATCTGGTTGATATTGCTTAACGAGATTGCGCATTGCAGGCATGTCCACAATGTCCTCTTTATGGAATTTGTGACGCTCGTGATCGCGCGCAAACCCCAGTGAGTGCAGACTGCCTGCATACGTCAATTTATCCACATTAACGACCGTCACATCGGTGGCTTCGATCAAATAACGCACGAGCGCGGAGCCGATAAACCCTGCTCCCCCTGTTAACAATACTGTTTGACTCATAATCTTGACTCGGAAAATTTAAAAGTGAACTTGTTGAGCGATTCCTATGCGGCCGACTGGGCGGTCGAACCGCTATCGGCACTCAGGTTTAAATTGCGTAGAAACTCAGGTACAAGCACCTCAACTTGCGGCTCAGCACTCTGAATTATATTGATTAATTCATCGGCTTCGCGCATGGCCGTGACCACCACCACTGACGCCAGCGCAGCCGTTGAGGTGGTTATGGGAATAGTATGGAGATGCTCGCGAGTAGCGGCAGGATCGAATATAGAGCGCACTTTGAGACTCGCATCCAGTGAACGCAGGTAAGCGATCTCTGTTAAGTCAGAAACGCCCACCAGACTGACTTCGGCATGACCTTTTTCAACGCACGCTTGAAACAGCAGTGAGTACGCATCGCCCGCTTCGCGAAACAAAGTCAGAGATGTACTTAAAAATTCCGCGGTCAATTTAGCCTTCTCTGCGAAGCCTGTGGGGGTCAAATAATACAAATAGCGATTGGCGGGTGCCGTACTTATTTTGATCCAACCTTTTTTTACGCAACGCTTGAGGTAAGAATTGGCTAAGCCCAAGGCAATCCCCATCTCTTGCGCGAGATGTCGCTGACTAATATCGTCGCGTTGCTCAATGGCCTGTAACAGCCCGAGCGTCAATTGCTTTCGCTTCTCAGAATCGTTCATTTAGAGTAGTGACGTTTTCTGTTA
>CAYOXK010000046.1:0-20669 GCA_964407915.1 uncultured Gammaproteobacteria bacterium | reverse complement strand
CCTTTCAGCATGGTAGCTCTTCGAGCTACTTTGCGTCTCATTGCTCCTGGACATCCTGTCCCCGCAATATACGTGCATCCTGCACATAACCGATTTCGCCACCCGGGCACGGATGATAGTGGAGCAATCGGATAAGCTCCTTGGCCCTTTCAGCATGGTAGCTCTTCGAGCTACTTTGCGTCTCATTGCTCCTGGACATCTTGTCCCCGCAATATACGTGCATCCTGCACATAACCGATTTCGCCACCCGGGCTAGGTACTTGCAGAGGATCGGCGCCTCCTTTTTTACTACATGCCGTGCGTTTCTGGATAGGCATTTGACGTTACCACCCTTGGCTTTTGGGGGCAACTGGTTGCCTAGCAACACACATTCTAATCACTTCCGCCACTTAAAAAGTGGAGGCTGGAACCGGAGTCGAACCGGTGTACACGGCTTTGCAGGCCGCTGCATAACCACTCTGCCATCCAGCCGTGTTATTGCATATTTGCGGTTTTCAAGCTAACAGCTCGACGATCACCGCGACTCAAATTCATTCTACAGAATGCAATTCAAGCAACATTCAAAAAAAAGGGAAAAGAGGATGCTCTTTTCCCTTTTTATTAAACTTTGGAGCGGGAAACGAGATTCGAACTCGCGACCCCAACCTTGGCAAGGTTGTGCTCTACCACTGAGCTATTCCCGCTGAAGTGGCGACATTATATTCAGTTATTACTAAACGTCAACCAAAAAGCCTGCCAATGTAAAGAGACTGCTTGAACTTACTTTACTTCAACTTCAACCGCTTTCGAGGCCGCTAACAAATACAATACCATAGACCAAATTGTAATGGCAGCCGCGACGTAAATCAGTAATTCGCCAATTAACATCGTTGGCAGGCCTAGCAAGGGCTTTTGGAATAATAAGGCGCCAATGGCGATCATCTGCGCCGTGGTTTTCCACTTGCCAAAGCCCGATACAGCCACTGCGGCATGCTGACCGATTTCGGCCATCCATTGGCGTAGTGCCGAGATAATAATTTCGCGTGCCACGATGACAATCACGGCCAATTTAAACACCACGGGCAACACTACTGCTTGCGTCACTTGAGGGTCGCTTACCACGAGTACTAGCAATAGCACGACCAGCAATTTGTCGGCGACCGGATCAAGAAACGCGCCCACCGAGGAGGTTTGGTTCCATTTGCGTGCCAGATATCCATCTAGCCCATCGCTAATGCCCGCAAGCGTGAACAAGATCGCGCAGTACCAATGACCATATTGATAGTCCAGCATGTAAATGGCGATGATTACCGGTACCGCCACAATTCTAAATACGGTCAGCAGATTAGGAATAGTTGGTTCCATGAAAACGGTCGTTTGCGAGTAGTTGGCGTTTAATCAATTGCGCTCGGCTTAATAAATACAGCGTAAGCGAGTTAATACGCCGAGTTTATCACTTGCCGATTAGGGTTTTATGGCGAATTTGCGGCTGATTTGCGTTGATTCGCTCAGTTCGGTGCCAAGTTTGACTATTTCGCACGCAAATAGGTGTAAATTTGCGTGGCCAAATCCTCGTTTATGCTCGCAACCTTCATTAAATCTCGCACGCCGGCGGCTTGAATGCCTTGTAAGCCCCCAAAGTGCTTTAACAAAGCGCTGCGACGCTTGGCCCCTACTCCAGGGATTTCTTGCAAAATAGACTTGGTTTGCGATTTGCCGCGTTGCGCGCGATGTCCCGCTATCGCAAACCGGTGGGCTTCGTCGCGTATTTGCGTTACTAGGTGCATTTCAGGAGAATTGGCGGGCATTTGAATCCCTATTTTACGCCCTTCCACGAAGAGCGTTTCAAGCCCCGCTTTACGCCCCTCGCCTTTCGCGACGCCTACCAGCAATACTCCCGTCACCTGCAGTTCTTTCAGAATCTTCACAGCCGACGAGAGTTGCCCTTTACCGCCGTCAATGAGTAACACATCGGGCAGAATGGCGTCTTCTTTGAGCCTGCGTTGGTAACGACGTGTAATGGCTTGTTCCATCGCGGCGTAGTCATCCCCCGGAGTAATGCCAGTAATGTTATAGCGGCGATATTCTGACTTGCTCACGCCTTTGTCGGTAAATACCACACAACTTGCTACCGTTTGCTGGCCTTGCGTGTGACTAATGTCAAAGCACTCGATTCTTTTGATGGTTTGCTCTAGCTCAAATACTTTGCTGAGCGCCAATAAGCGGTTATGGACGTTCTCGGCTTTACTCAAGTGTTGTTTAAGCCTTTCAACCACATTCAACTGCGCCATTGCCAACCAGTCTTTGCGCGCGCCGCGCACGCTGCTAGCTATAGTTACTTTGTAATTGGACTGCTCGCTTAAAAACGCTTGCAGCTGCTTTTGATCAGCCAAAGGTGTGCCTACAACGATCTGCTTAGGCGCTGGCCGTCGATGGTAGTACTGCGCGACAAAGGCGCTGAGTATTTCGCTTTCGCTGAACTCCAGTGGTACATGCGGAAAATGCCCATTACTGCCGCTGTGTCGGCCACCGCGAATAAAGGTGACCTCCACGCATACTTTGCCGTGCAAGCTGGCCAGCGTAATTATATCGATATCGCTAGAGCCAACCGTAATGGATTGATGTTGCTGCACGCGCCGGAGGGCATTTATGCGATCCCGCCAAGCTGCGGCCGCCTCGTAATCCAAGCTCTGGGCCGCTTTTTCCATATTCTTTTGCAATACACGGCTAAGAGATTCGTCTTTGCCTTGCAAAAATAAGCCTGCTAAATCGATGTCTCGCGCGTAATCTGCTCGCGAGATAAGGTCAACACAAGGAGCTGAACAGCGCTTTATTTGGTACTGCAAGCAGGGTCGCGACCGATTGCTAAAAAACACGTCGTCGCACTGCCTAACGGGCAATACCTTTTGCAGGAGCGCCAGCGTCTCACGAATGGCGGTCACCCCTGGATAAGGGCCAAAATAGCGACCAGGTTGGCTGCGGTCGCCTCGATAAAAAGCGAGTCTGGGAAAGTCGTGCGAGTCGTCGATGTGAATAAACGGGTAGCTTTTGCTGTCGCGAAGCAGAATATTGTAATGCGGCTTGTGGTCTTTAATCAGGTTCGACTCGAGGATTAAAGCCTCATTCTCGGTGTGCGTAACGGTAACTTGAATATCCGCCACACGCGCCATCATCGCCTGAGTTTTAAGTGGCAGGCCGGTTTTGCGAAAATAGCTTGATAAGCGCTTTTTAAGGTCCTTCGCTTTGCCCACGTACAGTAAATTCTGCTCTTGGTCGAACATTTGATAAATGCCCGGCCCTTGCGAGACCAAGCTTAAAAATGTTTTCGCGTCAAAACCTGAGTTCGGCATGCTGTTAAGGTGGTATGGATGCAAATCAAGAACACAGCAATTATAACCTTTGCGCTACTAGTCATGTTTGGAATGGATAACCTATAATGCGCCGCACATAAACAAACCATCCTGGCTCTGCATCATGGCAAAAATATCAGCAAACGAAATCCGCATTGGCGGGTTAATAGAACATCAAGGCAACTTGTGGCGCGTACTTAAAAAGAGCCATGTGAAGCCAGGCAAAGGCGGCGCCTTCGTGCAGGCTGAGCTGAAGGATATTGTAAACGGCACCAAATTGAACGAGCGTTTTCGTTCTACTGACAAAGTAGAAAAGCCGCACGTAGAGCCGCGCAAGATGCAGTACTTGTATGCCGAGGGCGACAGCCATATTTTCATGGACTCAGAAACCTATGAGCAAATGACGCTCAGTACTGACGACATCGCAGATCAAATTGGGTATTTACTGCCCAATACCGATGTGCAGATTAACTTTTACGACGAGCTGCCGATCGGTTTAGACCTGCCCGCCAACGTTATCTTGCAAGTGATCGACACCGACGGTGTGGTTAAAGGGCAAACGGCGGCCGGCGGTGGTAAGCCCGCCACCTTGGAAACGGGCATCCGGGTGATTGTGCCGACCTTTGTCACCATTGGCGAAAAAATTAAAGTGAATACCGAAACGGGTGACTACGTGGAGCGCGCCAACAGCTAAACATGCGCTAAATTGAGTGGTATGCTTAGTGCAGTTCTTTTCTTAAACCTATTTATTGAGACGAGGCACCATGCATACAAAACAAGCGCGATCGATCATGCGGCCCAAAGGGATCAGTCTTAAGTTGGGCATGACTCTAGACCAAGTAAGCGATCATTTAACCGTGTATCAGCTACCAGGATCGCCTGTGATAGACGATTTTGGCAGCTTGGTGGGTTATGTCTCCGAGTACGACTGCTTAAAGCAATTGATGCAAAGCAGTTACTACCACGTGTCAGCCCAATTAGTTGAAGACGTGATGACGACCAGCACTATCACCTGCAAAGCCAGCGCTAGCCTTATTGACCTAGCCTCTGAAATTGTGCGGGTTAAAGTTAATGTAATGCCGTTGGTAGACGACGACGGTGACTTTGTTGGCTTAGTCACTCGCGGTGATGTTATGCGCGCTTTGGTCAGTATTCTAAGCGAGAAAAAAACAGTGGTGTGACGGTGTCTTACCATTCACGGCAAAAGCGCTTTTGGGTAAAGGTCCCGGTAGCTCAGCAGGATAGAGCAGCCGCCTCCTAAGCGGCAGGTCGGAGGTTCAAATCCTCTCCGGGACGCCACTCCCTGTGCCCCGCCCCGTTTAGATGCTGATTCACTTCAGCGTCTTTTGCACACGTCGCACTTTTTAGCCGTGTGCAGTTGAAGGCTAGAGCGCAGCCTCGTCTTCGTACAACTGATCCATGCTAGAGCCATCCTCATACTCTGTTTCGCTAATGGGCTCTGCGGATGTGTCCAGTGTCGTTAAGGCCAAGGATTCGAAATACACATTGTCACGTAAATGGGTGTCTTGAAAGCGCAATATGTCGGTAAAGATTTGTATGCGCTCCACATATTCCACAGCTTGAAAGCCTTGGCTAAACGGGTAACCGTACAAATTGGGCAAAACGTCGGCAATATTGGCCCATATGCGAGGGTCTTTGCCTTGTTCTCGCACTTTGCGATACGCCGCTAAAATATGACTAATGCCTGCGTTATACGCGCCCAGCGCAAACCAAGTACGCTCAGGCTGGTCGATTGAAGATGGCAATCGATCATCAAGGTATTTTAAGTAGCGTGCCGCACCATCAATGCTTTGGTCCATGTCCATGCGGTCACTCACGCCCATGTATTCAGCCGTTTCTTGCGTAAGTTGCATAATGCCCCGCACACCCGTTGGCGATACGGCGTCGTTCGACCAACGCGATTCTTGGTACGACAATGCGGCTAATAAGTGCCAATCTACATTACCGCGTCGTGCAGCGCGTCTAAAAGCGTACTCAAACTTAGGTAGTTCGGTTTCAATGCGTTGGTGAATTGCCAGTGCATCAAAACGATTGAGTCTCGCTGGTTTAGCAAAATAGCGATCAGCGAGTTCACGCGGGCGCCCCGCTTCTAAGGCTTCGGCAAGAAAGTCATTGAGTGCATCAAGCAAGGATTTATCCGAACGCTGCGGTAGAGCCCATACCAAATTGACCGAGTCGGGTAACAAAAAACTGCGGTTAAGTTCTGGCAGATAATGCTTAGCTGCGAGCGCGCGATAGTTAGTGGTTAGCGCATAGCGTTCCTGACCCGAGGCAACGGCACTTAATAAGGCGTATTCGGAACGATGGTCATCAACCAAATTGAGCTCATCGAGTTGTTCTAAGCTGTAATAGCGCGAAGATGCTTTAACACTAGCGTTGGCGAGCTCTTCTAGCGAATTAGGTTTGGGGGTGCCGCGTAAATACACGACCGTGGTTCGGGCTTTAAACCAAGGTATGGTCGGCTCGCTCACACGGTGCACGAAAGGCGTATCAACAATTCCGCCCACTGCTACATCGCCCTGCCCGCTTTTTAGTCGCGCATACAGCTCAGCATAGGGTACGATGGTAAGTTGCAGCTCAACCGAGTGTTCTTCAGCAAAGCCTTCGAGCAGCTCGTACTCAAAGCCAAAGTGCTGTTGATTAAATGCGTACTGCGAGTCGGGTTCGTTAGAAATTAATACGCGTAGTACACCGCTGTTGAGCATTTCTTGAAACGTCTGCGCTTGCGGGCGAAAGAAGTACTGAAACAGCGCCGTAATCACAAGCAGCGAAATAAGCAGCAACTCGGTATGTGTTTTCAGCCAGGCCCACCGACTTGGTATTGATTTTCTTGGCTGATCGCGTTTTGGCATTTGCCAAGAATAGCGACTCGCGATGAGCCTAGCAATAAGCATTTGAAACACTGCAATAGTTGGTTTATGCTCCGCGCCCTGCAACGAAAGGTACCGCTCGCGAGTACGAGGCACCCAAACGGATTGGTTGTGCTTACACTGTGTTGTAGGATTGGCAGTCAAGCAGTAAATCGGAGAGGTGGCAGAGTGGTCGAATGCGCACGCCTGGAAAGTGTGTATACGTTTATAGCGTATCGGGGGTTCGAATCCCCCCCTCTCCGCCATTAATGAACAAGCTCATACCCAAAGAGTATGGGCTTTTTTATTAATCGTAGAGATGGGGTAGGTTCGCAACCCCCACGGGTTCAAAAAATTCCATCCTTCGGTCCGTAATCGGCATAACCCTATGCCACTCCTGTCAGGAACGATTTTTAACGGCCATAGGCCGCCCGTAGGGCGAAGCGCATGGACGCGTTGAGTCAATATCCGCCAACCGAGTAAAGCATGTCGGCTCTGAGGATAAACAAACTGGCCTAATGCTTAATGCTGAGGAGGCTAGCAAGCTATGCTATCTTACCTGTTTAACGCGTTCAGCATTGATAACTCGTCATGCTAGCGAATTATTATCCATGGTCGCAAGTTCCCAGGTGATTACCGATGATTCATTACTTTACCCTGAACGACAACAAGCTCAACGCTACGTCTGAGCGACCCGCAGACCCACGCGAGCTCGTATGGGTAGACATGCACGCCCCGGATCGCAACGAGGAATTAAATCTTGAGGGCTTCTTAAAAATAGACGCGCCGACGCGCGAAGAAATGCATGAAATAGAGATATCTAGCCGCCTGTATAGCGAAAACGGTGCGCTGTATCTCACGGCAACGCTTGTGACTCAAGTTGAAACGTCAGAACCGCAGACCCGCTCAGTTACTTTTATTTTAAAAGACGACACATTGATTACATTGCGGTATTCCGAGCCAAAGGCGTTTACACAGTTTTTAGCACGAGAGCAACGGGGGCAAATAGATCCTATTCAAGACGGCTTTCAGATTTTTCTGGGTTTAATGGAGTCAGTGATTGATCGTTTATCCGACACCTTGGAGCTCATTGGTCGCGAACTGGACGACACCTCTAAAACCGTATTTCAGAACCCCACCGACGCGCACAGCGAGCCGCAAGATCTACAAGATGTACTGAAGAAAATTGGGCGTTATGGCGATCTCAATGGTAAGTTGCTCGAGAGCCTATTGAGCTTGTCACGCGTGTTCAGCTTTTTATTATTGTCGGGCGGTAATTATCGGCAAAGTTATCGCGATCCCATCGAAACGCTCGCGAAAGATATTAGTTCGTTGAGCGAGCACGGCACTTATGTATCTAACCGAGTGAATCTTTTGCTCGACGCCACTCTGGGCATGATTAGTATTGAGCAGAACGGCATCATCAAAATATTTTCGGTCGCCGCCGTGGTGTTCTTGCCACCTACCCTAATCGCCAGCATCTACGGTATGAACTTTTCGCAAATGCCTGAGTTGCAATGGCAATTTGGTTACCCGTTGGCCATCGGCCTAATGGCGTTGTCTGCCATTTTGCCGTATCTATTTGCGAAGAAAAAGGGTTGGTTATAAAGGAGAATTTTATAAAGGTGGATAGTCGATCACTGAACCGCCAATTAATCTTTTAGCGCACGCTGCTTGCCACCCAAATCGCTATAAACCTACTCCCAAAGCGCGAATAAACCCGGCTTGGTTTTGCGGTGATACTAAGATCGACTTGCCTGAGCTTGTTGTTATTTTTAGCCGATTGAGCGACAAAGCCGGCGATGAAATGGGTGAGCGACTCGGGGTAATTGATACGATTTGATCTTTAGGCACGCGCCATGCGAATGGACCGCACTGTATGTGTAATTCGGTATCTGAAATCGTATAGTAATTGGATATAAGCAACCATGTTGGCAGTCCTAGACCGATCATCAATGCAAACACGGCTGATGCGATGCCTAGTGGTGCACCGGTTGGCAAAACGAGTAGAACAGCATTAAGTAGGCCGAGCGCTACTAACGCTATAACTACGTAGTACCACCAATCTACGGCCGACTTGAAAGTAATAATCATCTGTTTGAATACGCTTTCCGAGAATTAGCCTAATCGCTAGGCGTCCGAAGCTCCGAGCCAAAATGATCATGCAAGTCGGTTCCAACTGTCAAATGTAATGTCATCAAGTTAGGCTATTTCATAGCTCATAGTATAATTAAGAAATTTGCAGGACTGTTTAGGCATGTACGGCGGATGCCCTTTCGTTTCGTTGCATATATCGCTAAGATAGCAATCCATATTCATACCAGAAACATCCTTTAAATCAACACAATCAGATTACTCCGCAAGGTGACACATGAAGAAAGTATTAATTGTATTGCTGGTGCTCATTGCAATTATTGCGATTGGCGTAACCGTATTTTTTGGAAAATTGGATGGTTTAATTAAAGAAGCCATCGAAACAGAGGGCACGGCTGCACTGGGCTCACAAGTAACGGTGGGTGCGGTAGAAACCGATTTACTCAATGGTAAGGCCGTAATTGACAGCATGGCCATCGCTAATGTGGCAGGGTATCAGGCGCCCTTTGCGATTAAAATTAATAAGCTGCAGGCGGACGTTGATTATCAAAATCAACTCATCGAAGAAATTCTTATCGAAGAGCCAATTATTAATGCGGAACTTAAAGGCACGCGCAGCAACTTTCAGGATTTGATTGCGAATATGCCGGCCGCCACTGAACCCGCTGCCGAAGAACCCGTTGGTGATTCACCAGTCATCACGATTAAGGCCTTTAAACTTAACCGTGCCACAGTGAACTTGTTGTCCGATCAGTTAGGCTCACGTTCGTTTGTGATGGATGATCTCGCCCTATACGACCTTGTGGGTACACCAGAGCAGATATCCGAAACCATAACCATGCGACTCACTAATCACATCTCGTCACAAGTATCGAGTTATGCCGCGCAGGAATTGCAAAATCGGGTAAAAGATGAGGTTAAAAAGCGCGTTGAGAGCGAGGTAAACGAAAAGGTGAACGAAGCTCTTCAAGATAAACTTGGCGATAAACTCAAAGGGTTGAAACTTAAACTAGGTTCAAACTAGTACGCCTTCAGCACCTCAAACCACAAAAGCGCACCTTCGGGTGCGCTTTTTTATTGGTCGCTTTTTCACCTAGTGCGAATTGCTTAAGTGTCGCTTTGTATCGATTCCCACACTGTTGCGTGGGAACGACAGGCCCAATCAGTCTATAGATTTGGATAGTCCATTACCCAATTTACATACAGCTCGGTGCCCACTTTTAAGGCTTTTTCATCGGCATAAAAAAGCGGTGAGTGATTGCTAGGGGCTGTTGCGGGATCTTGTCCTTCAGGTGTTATGCCTAAGAAAACGAAGAGTCCTGGAACTTCTAACGCGAAAAAAGAAAAATCCTCAGCTCCTGTCACTAATGGACTGATGGCGACTTTATCCTTTCCGGCAACGCGTTCCATCGTGGGCAACATTTTCTTTGTTAGCTGTTCATCATTAATGGTGACCGGATACTGCTCGTCAATGTACACGTGAGCCTCGGCACCGGTAGCCTTTGCCGTCATTTCAGCGGTTGTTTTTAAGTTCTCAAATATTTGCGCTCGATTGTCCATATCAAAATTGCGAATTGTGCCTTCCAGATACACTTCATCCGGAATTATGTTGCTGCGCACGCCGCCTTCCACGATGCCGAAACTCACCACGGCTGGCGCTTTGGTGATATCCACCTGCCGGCTGACAATAGTCTGAGTGTTACTAATAATTTGCGCTGCAGCCACAATCGGATCCACCCCGCCCCACGGTCGTGAACCATGTGTTTGCTTACCCTTTACGGTAATTTCAAAACGATCTGCAGACGCCATGAGCGGTCCCTCACGGTAAGTGATTTGGCCAACATTGGAGGCCGACCATACGTGTATGCCAAAAACGACTTCAGGTTGATATTGCGTAAATAGGCCTTCCTTCAACATCAATTCAGCACCACCCTCCTCATCGTTGGGCGCGCCTTCTTCAGCTGGCTGAAAGATGAATACAACGGTCCCCGCAACTTGCTCCTTCATAGTTACAATATGCTCCGCGGCTCCCATTAACATTGCCATATGCAGATCATGGCCGCAGGCATGCATCACCCCAACTTCTTTATCGCGATATTCGCCAATTGCTTTTGATTTAAACGAAACATCGGTCTGTTCTGTAACCGGTAAGGCGTCCATGTCGGCCCGTAAAGCAATAGTAGGTCCAGGCTTACCGCCTTTTAAGACGCCAACAACACCCGTGTGGGCAATATCAGTTTGAACGTCTAAACCAAGGCTGTTCAGGTGCTCGGCGATCACTTTAGCCGTACGGAACTCTCGGTTACTTAATTCAGGATGTTGATGCAGATCGCGGCGCCAGTCGATAACCTTTTGTTCCAATTCAGCAGAGATCGAAACAGCTTGTGTTGCCTGTGCACCACTAGCACCAGTAAGACTAACTAAAATGGCAAGGCCGATAACGGAAAGTTTCATGCATGACTCCTGAAAAAATAGGTGGGTCGTTCAGTATGCATCGTCAGTTCTAGGAAGACAATAAGTGAGCTCGCTCGACAATAAGCAATGGTCTTTGCAACTACAGGTTCTGGTGGCGGCTAGTTATGCTCTGGCGCACGCAGGAGAACGGCGGCGAAGAAGCCGTCGGTGTTTGTTCGGGCTGGGGACAACTCCAAATATTGACCCGAATCAGCCAATAAAGCAGCATATGACGCATCATCCAGTGTGGATCCCACATTAGATAATTGATATATGTCATTGTTTTCTTTTAGGAATGCGTCAATTTGATACTGGTTCTCTTGGGTAAAGAGTGAGCAAGTGGCATAGATTAAACGCCCTCCGGGTTTTACTAGACGGGCTGCACTACTCAGAATTTGGCTTTGCAGTCGCGTGAGTTCAAGCAATCGTTGATCGCTTAAGTTGAAACGCGCATCGGGGTTGCGTCGCCAGGCACCCGAACCTGAACATGGCGCATCCACTAACACCACGTCAGCCGTTTTAATATGCCGCTTCAATAATTTGCTGTGTTCGTGATTGAGTTCCAACGTTCGAATATTAAAAGCCCCTGCCCGCTTGGCGCGCTTTGACAATTCTTGTAATCGTGGCGCGCTAATATCACACGCAATGATTGAGCCTTTGTTGTCCATGGCCGCGGCTAACGCTAGGGCTTTGCCCCCTGCGCCTGCGCAGAAATCGATTACTTTATGGCCTGGCTTCGCGGCACAGATCTGCGCGAGCAACTGCGAGCCCTCGTCTTGAACTTCAAACGCGCCTTGCTTGAATAAATCTAAGCCGGAAATGGCGGCACGCTCTTGCAAGCGAATGCCCACAGGTGAAAACAAAGTGGCTTGAGCTTCAATTCCTACGTTCTGCAAATCTTTTAATACCTGATCGCGCGTTGCACACAGGGTGTTTACCCGCAGATCCACGGGCGCTGGCTGATTGAGCGCGGCGAGCTCTTGGCTCATTCGGTCACCAAAACTTGCCTGAAAATAGGGCATTAACCACTCTGGTACGTTTAATTGTGCGTGTAATGGTATTTCGATCTGCGTTAGATCTTGCGACTCAATCTGCGCCACTACATCGTCTGGTAAACACGCCGGTTGGTATTGATCGCCCGTAAAGACGCCACTCAGCGCTTGACCATCGCGGCTTAACCCAAGGGCCACAATGTGTTCTGCGTGCACTTCAATGCCTAGCACACCCAGGTAATGCTCTAGTTCGAGGCGCTGTCGCAGGATCGAGTAAAACAGAGTGGTAATACTGGTTCGATCTTTAGAGCCGATATAGCGTCGTGCGCGAAAGTACTTATAAAGCAGTTGATCTGCCACCGATTGGTTCTTTAGCTGAACAGCTAATAGCTCAATACACGCTTGTACTTGTGCCGGATATTGCATAGAAAGAAAGTGGGTTTTGGAATTACCAGCGCAATGGCTGACCATCCCAATTAAAAAAGCCGCCGGATTCGTTTGGCGTAACGGAGTCGCACACTGAGATAATGCGTTGCGCGCTGGTTTGCGGCTCATAATAGCGAGCCGTATCGATGTTTTTGGCGAAGGGTTTTGTGAGTGGACCCATTGTGGTGCCTGGATGAATCGCGATCAAGCTCGCTTGTTTGCGGGTTCTGCCAAGCTCGATCGCCGCCGTCTTGACCATCATGTTTAACGCCGCTTTCGAGCTACGATAGCCGTACCAGCCCCCTAACTTATTGTCGGCAATACTGCCCACCATGGCGCTAAGAACGGCAAAACAGCTTGCGCCTTGACGTTGCAATAAGGGGGAGAAATGTTTGATGCACAGGGCTGGAATAATGGTATTAACCGCAAAATATTCCAGCAACGACTCGGTGTTAAGATCGCTCAGTTTTTTTTCGGGCTGAATTGTGGCGGAGGTTAAAAAACCAACGGTGCAAATAATCAGCGCAAACGGGTTATCGTCCATAAGGTCGGCTTGCAAGCGTTGCGCAGTGCTCGCGAGTTCAGCATCGCTGAAAGCGGTTGTTGCCCGGTTTATTTCGTGCACTTCATAGCGACTCTGCATGTGTTCCACTAACGCTTGTCCAAGCGTGCCACGCGAACCGATTACAAGCGCCTTATTCATCGTGTTGTTGCATAGAGTGTTTGATAACTGCCACTTACGCGGATAGGCATAATGCCCCGCCGCCGACCAAGAATTATTAGAATTAGCCCTAACCCATAAGCAAACCCCATTAAATTACGGCATTCGCGTGCACAAGCATGCTATGCGAGTGTGGCAAAACTGAAACGCGAGTCTATATGAAATATACCAAACAAAACATACAGGAGATGGAGCAACGTTATCGTGCACATTTCATTAACTCCTTGAGCGGATTTAAAAGCGCGAACTTAGTGGGTACACGCAATGCACAAGGATTAAATAATCTGTGCATAGTCTCGTCGGTGGTTCACCTAGGCACCGACCCAGCCCTTATGGCCTTTATAAACCGACCACATACGGTGGAGCGACATACCCTAGAAAACATTCTAGAGACAGGCTTTTACACGTTTAATCAGGTAAGTACCGACCTCGTGGCTCAAGCCCATCATACCTCGGCGCGTTACGACCGGCATGAATCGGAGTTCGAAATGGCTAATTTAACACCCTTCGATCTGGACTTCCCAGCGCCATTTGTTGCTGAGAGCTCCATTAGAATAGGTTTACGCTTAGTTGAAAAAGTGGAACTGAGCGTCAATAACACCATTATGCTGATCGGGGAGATTGAGCAAGTGCACATCGAGTCTGAAGAATGGATTGCCACCGATGGTAAAGTTGCTATTGAGCGCGCAAACACGGTGTGTGTGTCGGGCCTAGATGAATATCATCGCACTCAAAGTTTGGCTCGCCTACCCTACGCCAAGCCAAACAATAGGTAAGTAAGAACGGGGCGAAAAAAAAATTAGAAAAATTTTCTAGCATTCTCTTGAACTTCTGAAAATAACCATCAAATTGAACGTGTCGGTGTCCTTGGGAGCCGATTAATCATCAAGAAGCTTTGCTAACAATAGTCAGTAACTTGATGTTTTAAAACATTTTATTGCTTATTTAAGAATAAACAGGAGATTTAAAATGAACAGAATAGACCTTACCCCTTTGTACCGTAGCAGCGTTGGATTCGACCGCTTCGAATCGTTGTTAGATGCCGCTTTTCAATCTGAAAAAGCGTCAGCAGGCTACCCTCCTTACAATATTGAAGCGCTCGAAGACGACCATTACGCAATCACCCTCGCGGTAGCTGGTTTCACTTCTGATGAGCTTGATATTCAAGTTGAGAAGGGCGTGCTCACCATCGTGGGCAAAAAGGAAGCCACTGACAGCAAAGGCCAATATTTGCATCAGGGCATCGCCACCCGCGCGTTCGAGCGCAAGTTTAACTTGGCAGACCACATCGAAGTAATCGGTGCGGATTTGAAAGACGGCTTGCTGAACATTCGTCTACTCAAGGAAGTTCCTGAGGCGATGAAGCCAAAAACCATTAGCATTGGCGATGGCAACCGCACCTCGGCTCGCGTACTTGATCATAAGCGCGAAGAAGCGGCCGCTTAAACGCTGACGCTAAAACCACGAGGCGACTGCAGCGACTGATCACTACAGTACGAAAGCGATAGTACAAAAGCTGCAGTCAGGCGGTAAAATCATCGCAAAAAGAAAGGCAAGCTCAGGCTTGCCTCTCTTTTTAGAGCATGGATAACATAAAATGCGGGGAATAACCGCTCGAGCACACCTGCTCCAGAACACCTAGGGCACAGACTGCGCTATAGTCTCACGTTGTTATAAGGATGTTAATGTTTTGAGATATTTCGTCGCTCCAATAGTATTATCCTCGTCAACTTCAGGTTTGCCCCGATAAATAGACCTCATGACATCGCCTCCTAGTCGAACAGAATTAGAAAAAGCGTTGCGAGCTCGTCGAGCTCGTAGACCTACCGCACAGGCTCGCGATGCACATCCTTCTGCTGAGCTGCATGCTCCAGGTAGACGAGCCACCAAAATACTCGGAGGCGATCCTCGCGGTGTGAAAAGCAAGAGCGTGCGCCATTATTTCTGGAGCAAACTACGGTCTTTTGGAATAGTCAACACCGTAGCATCAACGCTGGTACTGCTCATTTTAGCTGCCTTTTTTTGGCCCAGCGATCCTAAGGGTGTGCAGGAGGTGGCAGTTGCTGCACCGAGCGCCGAACCACTCGCTATTTACACCGAGTCGCGAGCAGACGAGATTCCCGAGCTTAATGAAGGCGTTGCGGACTCCTTTGTGCGCGAGACCGATATTCCGCGTGCTGATGAATTTCGAGAGCAGGATTATATTGAAACACGCAGCAAGGAACTGCTCGAATTAGCTGAGACCCAGCTCACTGCGGGCAACTACACATTGCCGGCAGGCAATAATGCGGC
This sequence comes from uncultured Gammaproteobacteria bacterium, assembly GCA_964407915.1. Taxonomy (GTDB): domain Bacteria; phylum Pseudomonadota; class Gammaproteobacteria; order Arenicellales; family Arenicellaceae; genus Arenicella. The sequence continues at coordinate 5,491 of CAYOXK010000046.1, read as the reverse complement.
GGAGACATACCGCGAAGTGCTGGAATTAAATTCCAATAATGTTGATGCGCAGCGCGGCATAGAGTACATCGCAGGGCGCTTTTTGAGCACAGGCACCACGGCCGCAGAACAAGGTAATTTTACCGCGGCGCGCGCATCGCTTGAACGCCTCGCTGAATTAGATAAGGATGCCCCCGCTTACACACAACTGAACCAAATCATTGAAGACGCTGAACGAGCTGCGGAAATAAGCAGTTTACTCGAACGTGCAAACAAGGCGTTCGAAGCCGAGAATTATATTTTGCCAGCCCAGAACAATGCGTGGTCGTTGTTTAAACAGGTGCTCGTGCTTGATGCGGAAAATACGACGGCAAGCACAGGGGTTGCCCGAATCGCTGATGTCTATATTGGTTTGGCGAATACCGCGGCCATCAGTGGCGAATACGAGGCCGCGGCGGGTTATTTAGCCACGGTTGGCGTGATTGATCCAGAAAATCCATCGCTGGAAATTGTTGAGCAAATAATCAGCACGGCACGGCCTTTGGCCGATCGAGCACGCGTTTCACAAGCAAAAGAGCGCAGCAGCGAGAAGGACGAGCAGCCCACCACAGACGCTGCCAGCACCACGGAGCCAGTTGCCGCAGAGCTAGAAGCGAGCAGCACAGACAGTCAGGTGGCGCCCATTGATACCGCGAGTGCCGAATCAACTTCGCTGGATACGACTGCTGTGTCGCAATCACGCACACCGGAACAAGAAGCGGCCGAACAGGCTGCGTTCGACCGTCAATATTTAGATCGCGGCTTGGCCGCTTACTATCAAGGTGACTATGCCACCGCCGCTGCCTTACTCAAGCCATTGGCCGACAAGGGCATTTCCAGAGCGCAATTTCGCATAGCCTATATGCATTATCTGGGGCGCGGTTTTACGCAAAATCGTAGTGAGGCAGATCGCATTATTCGCGCTGCCCTACCCGCCATTCAAGGCTTTGCTAGCGACGGCAGAGCCTGGGCTCAATCAGATTTAGGGAGCCTCTACGAAGACGGTTTGGTATTACCACGCGATTACAAAGAGGCGTTCTTTTGGTATCGAGCCGCAGCAGAACAAGGTTATGCTGGCGCACAAACTAACCTGGGTGTGTTATACGCACAGGGCCTCGGCGTGCCCACCTCACGCTCGACGGCCATTGAATGGTTTGAAAAGGCGGCCGCGCAAGGGGACGCAGCGGCAGCCCGTAATTTAGCCGCACTGGGCGCCCAATAGCGCATCGATCCAAACGAGTGCACCAAGTGCGACAATACTGCACACTCTCGGCGCATTTGCGCCCTACTCCCTAGAGCTCGCTAATTGATTCAGAGGTGAACAGTGTGTGGTCGTAGTCAGGGTCAGGATACTTTGGATCCATTGCTTCGATTGCGTCGTATAAAATTTGCGCGATTAGCGCATCTCTAAATTTGCGATTTTCGGATGGCACGATATACCAAGGTGCGTCTTCGGTGGCACAACGCTCAATGGCGGTTGCGAAGGCATCCATGTAATCTCCCCAATATTTGCGTTCGTGCAAGTCGGCGGCGTTGAACTTCCAGTTTTTATCATCCCTATCTAGACGCCGTTTAAATCGGCTCAACTGATATTCAGGACTAATATTCAGCATGATCTTGATGACTTTAGTGCCGCGATCGCGCAGTGAGCTTTCAAAGAAATTGATGTAATCATAACGTCGCTCAATTTCGTCTTTGTCGGCCCATCCGTGTACTTTCACCACTAACACATCTTCATATTGGGAGCGGTTAAACAGAGTTATTTCGCCTTGCGCAGGCACACGCTTGTGAATACGCCACAAAAAATCGTGCGCCATTTCAATGTCGGTGGGCTTTTTAAAGGAATGGATCTGACATCCCTGTGCATTAAGGCCTAATGTTAACTGTTCAATAGTGCTGTCTTTGCCAGCGGCGTCCATTGCTTGCAGAATAATGAGAACCGATTGCTTGCGCTCCGCAAATAAGCGCAGCTGCAGTTCTTCCAAATCTTCTTGTAAGCGCGCTTTTATTTTTTTTAACTCTTTTTTGGAAAGATCTTGATCTACATCAGTCGCGATGGTCGCAAAGTTTGGCCTAATGCCTGTGTAGCGAAAAGGTTCTGTCTTAATTTTACTCACGCGTTCTCCTTATTGGTTTTGCTCGCAATCACCTCGAATAAGGTGCAGTGGCATCATGGTATTGATAAACTCTCGTGATTGCAAAATCTGCATTTCTAAACACCCCTTTTTAGCTATCAACTTTATCGGTCTGCATGTCTGCTCAAGCGCTTTTAAGTGTTCATAATCTGTATTGCCAGCGAGGCGATAAACGGTTGTTCTCGGACATCAGTTTTACAGTGCATGCAGGACACTGCTGGCATATCGTGGGTAGTAATGGCTCGGGAAAAACGAGTTTGTTGCGACAACTTGTCGGTCTGCTCGATGGAACGCAACAACGGGTTGCCGAGATGGTTCAGTGGCAACAGTCAGAATCTGCAGGAAGATCGATTAGTTTTGCCTATTTGGGGCATAGCGATGGGCTCAAACCTGAATTAACAGCGTTGGAGAACCTAACGTTTTACGCCAATTTTTGCGTTTCGCCACACGCCTCTACTGAAACTAAGAGTGCGGATGATCTTGATGAGTATTTGTTTCGGGTAGGCATACTGGAATGCGCAGATTTGCCTACGCGCAACTTATCCTTTGGGCAACGCCGCCGCCTTAGTCTTGCGCGGGTATTGTTGTCTGGGCAAGCCGTGTGGTTACTCGATGAGCCTTTAACTGGCATCGACGCAGCGGGACGAGAACTCTTTACCGATCTGTTTATGGCGCATTTGCAGGCGGGCGGCGCGATCTTATTAACCCATCATCAAAACTTGTCTGGATCGCGACTGGGTCCCCATCTGCAAGAATTAAATCTGAGCTAAGTCAGCCGAGCATATGAATACATTTCAACTTTTCTTTAAACGTGAGTGTCAGCTCCTGCTACGTAATTCCAGCGCGGTGGGTCAACCGCTCTGTTTATTTGTGTTGATTGCCCTCTTGTTCCCGTTCAGTGTGCCGTCCGACAGTCTCGGTAGTAATGGGGTGCTGACGCAAATGGGCGGTAGTGTGATATGGGTGGCCGTGCTGTTAGCGCTTATGCTCAGTCTAGAAGCGATGTTCAAAGATGATTTACGCGACGGTCTTATAGAGCAATGGCTTATAGGTGAACGATCAATGCCCCTAGCCGTGTTGGGCAAAGTAGCGGCACATTGGTGTACTACGGGGTTAACGCTTGTAATAATGGCGCCATTGGTGGCCGTGACTTACGCTCTACCCTGGGAGCTGTTTCAAGTACTCGTTGTGAGCCTATTATTGGGCACTCCAACCATATTGTTGATCGGCGCGATCGGCGCGGCTCTCACCGTTACCTTAGAGCGTAGCGGCTTGCTCATCACAGTTGTGACTCTGCCCTTAACCATCCCTGTATTAATATTCGGTGCGAGCACCTTGGGTTCAAGCGCGCAAGGCTTTAGTATTGCCACCGAATTATATGCGCTTGCAGCCATTGCCGTGCTGGCGCTCACTTTAGCGCCTTTTGCGATAGCGGGCGCGCTGCGGCTAACCATTGAATGATGTTCTAGCTTGAGGATACTGTGTTTACCTTATTAAATCGTTTTTACCATCAATTGGGCTCGCCTAAAGAGTTTTATCGTTTATCGAACTTTATGACGCCTTTGTTTGGGATTCTCGCGCTGTTATTGTTTGTGCCCGGGGCGTATTTAGGCTTAGTCGTAGCACCAAGCGATTATCAACAAGGCGACAGTTATCGAATTATTTTTGTGCATGTTCCTGCGGCGTGGTTATCGCTGATGATTTACGTAATTATGGCGGTGGCTGCCGCTATTGCCTTAATTTGGCGGATGAAAATGGCGTTTGCCGTGGTTATATGCTCGGCGCCAATTGGTGCAGTGTTTACTGCCTTAGCGCTGATCACGGGCAGTTTATGGGCCAAGCCGACGTGGGGTGCTTGGTGGGTGTGGGATGCTCGTTTGACTTTTGAGTTGATTCTATTGTTTTTGTATGTGGGCATTTTCGCGCTTTACCATGCTTTCGAACAACGACACATAGCCGAACGCGCTACCGCTCTTTTAAGCGTAGTGGGCGTGGTAATTGTGCCCATTATTCATTATTCGGTGGAGTGGTGGAGCAGTCTGCATCAGGGTGCCACGGTGTTTCGCGATGGCGGGCCCGCTATGCCCGCCAGTATGCTCACGCCACTACTATTAATGGCGGGCGCGGCGACATTTTTCTACGGTTATATCTTATTTCTTAATTTGCGAGCACAAGTACTTGAACAGAATGGCGATAAACAATGGGTGCAAACCATGGTTGCCCAGTGGAGAACACAATGACGTTGAGTGAATTCCTCTACATGGGCGGTTATGCGCCTTATGTTTGGAGCTCTTGGGGCATTTCGATGGCGGCCATTGCGGTGATTTTCATCTTAGCCAAGCGACGTAATGCTAGAATCCGGCGCCAATTGATTGTGCAACTCAAACGCAAGGAGAAATTTGCATTATGAGCCCTACTCAAAAGCGTCGCTTTATTGCTATAAGCCTTATCGTACTGGGTATTTCCGTCACGACGTTTCTTGCGTTGCAGGCGATGAATAGCAGCATCGAATATTTTTTAACGCCGTCCGAAGTTCGTGAACAAGTTGTTGTTCCGAATCAGCAGTATAAAGTGGCGGGTATCGTCAAAAAAGGTTCCGTACAGCGTCTCGAAGATGGCGTAACACAGCGCTTTGTGGTCACGGATTGCGTTGAAGAAGTAACGATTGAATATACGGGTATCCTGCCGGACCTCTTTCGCGAAGGGCAAGCGATCATCTCAGCCGGCAAATTTACAACTCTGCCGAGTGCCGAGCAACTGGGCCAAGCGCCAGAACAAGATCTAAAGATGTTGGTGGCGAGTCAAGTGCTAGCCAAGCATGACGAAAACTATGTACCCAAAGAAGCCGCCGAGGCCATGATGCAAGCACAAGCGAATAAGTGTGAGCTGAGTACGGGCAAAATAGAAATTTAGAGCCCGATTGTGTCGTTAAATACAGTGCGTGTCGACGCGGGTGTTGCTTACGACTAAATCTGTACAACTGTGGTGGCCCTATATTGATCAAGGGGTTTATCAGGTGTTTAATCAAAGTGTTTATTATTGATAGGAGTAGCGTTAGGTGTTAGGAGAATTAGGTCAATTTACTCTGGTCTTGGCGTTAGTTTTGTCAATTGTTCAATGCGTCGTGCCGTTGCTGGGCGTTGCGCGTAATAACACGGCCATGATGCACTTCGCGCGCAGCGTCACCTACGCGCAATGTCTCGCCATTATGGTGGCTTACGCTGTTCTTACGTATGGCTTCTACCTAAACGATTTCTCCATAGAATACGTTGCCAACACCTCTAATCTGCAGCAACCGTTGATGTATCGCCTGTCGGGTGTCTGGGGCGGTCACGAAG
>CAYOXK010000045.1:9365-20724 GCA_964407915.1 uncultured Gammaproteobacteria bacterium | reverse complement strand
AACCACGCTCATAGGAGCTGTCAAACGTAGTACCATCGATCGTCTTGCCCGTATAATGCACTTTTACGATGCTCGTTTCATTAGGCGCCTTGCCTTTGCCCTCGCGAATAATGTCATATTGCAAACCGCTCTCGGTGGTTTTTACACCCGCCTTCTTGCCATTTTCTACCATATAAGCAGCGCTCTGTGCCTGATTGGTTGAAGCCAGCGCTTCGAATGCGGCCATTTGCTTTTCTTGAAACTTTTGCTGAGCGGCTTGCTGTTGTTCGAGCGTCAACCTGGGCTCTTTGCCCGCAGTGACATCGTTAATTGCGGCAAATACAGCGGCAAGATCCACATCCTTAAGCAAACCACTTTCGACTAACTCGGAGCCAATTTGCACACCATAGGTATAGCCTAGTTGAGCTTCGTCGGTATCCATATCGACTTTTTGCGCGTAGGCCAACGACGTGGCTAGCGCAAATAGCGCCGCAGCGGCCGTTGAGCTTTTAGCCGCGGACATCGCAAGGTTTTTAAAAGAAAACATCATAAAAAATCTCCAAGTTGGAATTAAGTGTGTCTATATAACGGGTACAACTTACAATGCGTTCAGTCTAACAAAGACTTAATAAAAGGCGCGTGTTCGCAGCGCTAATCAGCCGCGGCGAGAGTGCCAGAGTGCGGCAGGGCCGCACGTTCAACAATCTCTTGTTTGATTCCCGCAATAAAATCATCGACCGACATGGTAGTTTGATTTTGACTACCAAACCGTCGCACAGCGACCGTTCCTTCTTCGGCCTCACGCAGGCCGATGCATAAGATAGCAGGGATTTTTTGCAGACTATGTTCGCGCACTTTGTAACCAATCTTCTCGTTACGCAAATCCATCTCGGCACGCAACCCGTGCGCGCGCAGTGTTGCACAGACCCGTTCCGCATAGTCGTTGGCATCGGTTACGATGGTTGCCACCATCACTTGCTCGGGCGCGAGCCAAGCGGGCATAGCGCCCGCATGATGTTCAATCAATATGCCTAAGAAGCGTTCAATAGAGCCTAGTATCGCGCGATGCAACATCACTGGCACCTGTTTGGAGCCATCTTCGGCCACGTACTCCGCCCCGAGTCGCCCAGGCGTGGAGAAATCGACTTGCATCGTTCCACACTGCCACAAACGACCAATACAATCTTTGAGCGAGAACTCGATCTTAGGACCATAAAATGCGCCCTCGCCTGGCTGCAGTTGCCACTCTAAGCCGTTATTGTTTAACGCTTGCTCGAGCGCCAATTCGGCGCGATCCCACACCTCGTCATCGCCCACCCGCAGTGCGGGTCGCGTGGACAATTTATACACCACCTCAGTAAACCCAAAGTCCTTGTACACCGAATGCAAAAACTCTATAAAATCGGCCACCTCGGACTGAATTTGCTCTTCGGTACAAAAGATGTGGCCATCGTCTTGCACGAAACTGCGAACGCGCATAATGCCGTGTAACGCGCCCGACATTTCATTACGATGACACGAACCAAACTCGGCCAGTCTTAACGGCAAATCGCGATAACTTTTCAATCCTTGGTTGTACACCTGCACGTGGCATGGGCAATTCATAGGTTTGATGGCATAGCGCCGATCATCGGTTTCAAGCGTAAACATATCATCGCTGAACTTGGCCGCATGCCCGGATTTTTCCCACAATGAAAAATCCACCAGTTGCGGTGTTTTGATCTCTTTGTAGCCGCGCTCATACTGGCGCTCGCCCATATATTGCTGCACCACTTGATATAAAGCCCAACCCTTAGGGTGCCAAAACACACTGCCTGGAGCCTCATCTTGCAAATGAAATAGGTCTAAGGCTTTACCGAGCTTACGGTGATCGCGCTTTTCGGCCTCCTCTAAGCGCTTTAAGTAAGCTTTTAACTGCTTTTTATCTGACCAAGCCGTGCCATAGATGCGTTGTAGTTGCGCATTGTTTGAATCGCCACGCCAGTACGCGCCCGCGAGCTTGGTGAGTTTAAACCCATCACGCAACACCCCCGTAGACGGCAGATGAGGGCCAACGCACAGATCTAAAAATGCTCCCTGACGGTAAACTGTGATCTCTTCTGTCGCAGGCAGATCCGCGATTATTTCGGCCTTATAGGTTTCGCCAATGGACAAAAAGTAGTCAATCGCTTGCTGGCGTTGCCATACCTCGCGCTCGATCGTTTCGTTGCGCTTAACAATCTCGAGCATGCGCGCTTCAATCGTCGCTAGATCGTCAGGCGTAAACGCTTGCTCTCGGGCAAAATCGTAATAGAAGCCGTCGTCAATGGCGGGGCCAATTGTGACCTGCGTTTCGGGAAACAATTCTTTTACCGCTTCAGCCATTACATGCGCAGCGTCGTGGCGTAAAACTTCTAAGCCCTCCTGCGAATCGCGTGTAATAATTTCCACATTAGCGTTCTCGGTGATGGCGCGGCTAAGGTCCCATAATGCGCCATTAACTTTAATGGCCACGGCATTGCGGCGTAGACCGCTGCTGATCGCATCTGCGATGCTTAAGCCCGTAATCGGTGCAGCGAACTCGCGCTGGGCGCCATCGGGAAAACTGATCTTTATATCCATGTGGAACTGAATTCTAGTGTTGGTAGACGAGCATACAAAATGGCCGCTAAACCGTGCCAAGTTGGAACAATGGTTCGAGCGTCACAGTGGGCAACTAAATGCGAAGGGGCGATTGTAGCGAAAGCGTCACAAAGTCTAAACTATTGTTGCATCAAACAGGACTTATTTGCGGTGAGTTCTGACAAAGTCGGTTCATTCGCGCAAATTTTCGTATAATTGCGGCTCATTTTACTGGGATTGGTCTTGCTATGCGAACACTAACCATTCGAACTCCAGACGACTGGCATCTGCATTTTCGCGATGGAAAAATGCTAAGTCAGACTGTACCGGCCACCGCTCGCTGCTTTGCCCGAGCGATCGTAATGCCTAACCTGGTACCCCCCATCGTTAATGCGCAACAAGCGCTAGCGTATAAAGAGCGTATTCTCGCGGCAAGACCCACGGACTCTGACTTTACTCCGTTGATGACCTTGTATCTTACCGACAAAACTACGCGGACCGACGTTAGGGAGGCGGTTGAGGCCGGTATCACGGCCATCAAGTACTACCCTGCTGGTGCGACAACCAACTCGGATGCCGCCGTTACCGGGCTCACAGCCTTGTACCCCGTGCTTGAAGTCATGGCCGAGATGGGCATGCCACTATTAGTGCATGGTGAGGTCACTGACGCGCACGTGGATATATTTGACCGCGAAAAACGCTTTATCGATGCGCATCTGGCTCCGCTAACGCATGCGATCCCTGCACTCAAGATTGTGTTTGAACACATCACGACTGCTGAGGCCGTGGATTTTGTGCTGGCGAGCTCCGAACGAATCGCCGCCACCATCACTCCGCAACATTTACTGCTCGATCGTAACGATTTATTCGTTGGCGGCATCCGCCCGCACAACTATTGCTTACCAGTATTAAAACGCAATACGCATAAACTTAGATTACAAGAGGCTGTGCGCAGCGGCTCGCCCAAATTCTTTTTAGGCTCTGACTCCGCACCACACAGTCGTTTTACTAAGGAGTCGGCCTGTGGCTGTGCCGGATGTTACAGCGCTTGGAGTGCCTTAGAGCTCTACGCGCAAGTGTTCGACGATCTTGGCATTCTCGATAAACTCGAGGCATTTGCGAGCGAATACGGGCCGCAATTTTACGGCTTAGCACCCAACACCCAAACAATCACTTTGGTTGAACAAGCATGGACTATTCCGGAACAGATACATTTATGGGATCAAGAAAGCATTGTGCCCTTTTATGCGGGCCAGACTGTTCGCTGGCAACTTAAGTAGACGCTAGTCTGGAAACTGTACGAAAGTCCTATTAAACTCTAGGATTGCGAGCTGAGGGAAGCACAATCCATAATCCCGTTTCACCTACTCGTGGTTGAACTCATCTCATCGTCAAGCCTGCGCTTAAAGCATCGTAACCTACGTAACACTTGTATTTAACGCAAATAGTGTGCTCTCTAATTGAGTACATACTTTGCGACACGGACCCCACACAGTAATGTAGCCAGTGACCCGAGCGTTCAGATTACATTGCTTTGACAAAAACACTAATAGAGACGTTAATCAAAATGAATGAAAACGCCCGCGTTCTAGTCGTCAGCAATGATCAAGACCTCTTTGCAAACATCAGCGCCAATAGTCCACACAGTGCGTCCGTTACGCAACTCGCGCTAAGCGACCATGCTGCAGAGGCGCGATCAGCGGTTGACCTTATTCAATCGAGCGCTGGCCAAGAACCTCTAGCGGTGTTAATTCTAGATTTGGCGAGCATACCGAGGGACTTGCAACACGCCACGATTAAACAATTAAAGGGTCTGTGGCCGAATGGTTCATTGATCGTTCTAGGTGACGCCGAAGACATCACCCACGCCTTAGACACACATATTCAGCCGCTAATCTATCGGGCATTTAAACAACCTATTAGTGTTAAGCAATTAGCCCTGTCACTTGAACCTGCACTCGGCTTTTTCTACAAAGCGGAAGAGGGTTTACGCGCGGCGCCCGCCGCAGATCTACCACCGCCCATCAAAGCGGATGCAAAAAAGTCAGTGGTGCTGTTGGGCTTTGGGTTAGCCGCACTGTTAGGTGCTGCTTGGTATTTGCTGAGTAGTCAGTCAGCTCCTGAACCCGTTGCGTCTGAAATAACGGCTACTCAACCCAGTACAATCAACAGCGACCTCAATACTAGGTCGGCCTTAGACGATGAAAATACTGCGCACAGCCAAAATGTAGACACAAAGAATGACATCGATCTTACTATTGACCTGGGCGAGTTGGCGCTGACAGAGGGTCGCTTGATTGCCCCCAAAGAAGACAGCGCAGAACACTATTTCAACTTAGCACTGAGTCAAGACCCCTACAACAATCGCGCTTACTCGGCTAACCAGAAACTTGCCCAAGCATTACTGCAGGCTTATCCAGCCCTTATTGAAGAAGGACGCTACAAACAGGCCTTTGCCCACCTTGATGCCTATAAGCGGATTGCCCCGCTTGATCCTAAACTGAGTAAGCTGTACCAAAATGCTGGCAACGAAGTGTCTGAGCACTTCAAAGCATTGCGTGACTCCAACGATTCAGATGCGATAGAACAAGCGCAAACTGAGTATGCGTCACTTGCAAACCGCTTAGATGACAAAGCCACCATGGCGTCGATTCTAAAAAATGAAGCCCAAACTAAACAAGCTATACAGGATTCGCTCAAGAAGGGGGCACTCGTCCCCCCCGCGCAGGGCAATGCGTACTCCCTACTAAGCGAAGCAATGAGCAATAGTCTTATCAGTCGTGCCGCGCATGATGAACTCGCCAAACAACTGGCGAACGCATTGCAAGGTAGAGCAACAGCGCTGAGCAAACTGGACTCTATTACTTCTGATACTTTGCCAGAAGTAAACGCCGTATTGCGGTATAGCAAGTTAATGAATTTGGAAACTCAACAATTTACGGCATTACAAACGGCTCGAGCAAACTATACACAACGACAGCAAGAGCTGGCAGAGGCCGCTAGTCAAGAAGCGGCAAAGCCGAGTATTGCGCCCGCCAAGTTACTCAGCAAAACCGAGGCTCGTTATCCACAGCGCGCACTATCGCGTGGCATCGAAGGTTGGGTGGAAGTGAACTTCAATATTGACCAAAATGGCCGCCCGACCAACGTGGTGGTGGCGGCAAGCGAACCGGCAGACACATTCGATCAAGCTGCGGTAAATGCGATTGAGGATTGGAAGTTTTTGCCCGCAATGAACATGCAAACAGGCCAGCCTGTACCCACTGAGACCAAAACAACTCGTATGCACTTTAAATTGGAAGACCGCTAATTAAACGTACGAAAATGAAACGAGGCGGACTAGAAACGCACAACAACCCGATTTAAGAACCCAACAAGCCCCGCATTTTTTTAATCAACGCTTGGGTGGATGGGTCAAAGGCATCAGCCGTTTTGGTGCCGGCCAAACAATCGGCAACGTCATTTGCTAAACGCTTGCCGAGCTCTACCCCCATTTGGTCAAACGAATTGATGTTGACCATTTGCCCAAAGCAATAGGTACGGTGTTCATAAAATGCCAACAAGGCACCTAATGTGTAGGGCGTTAAACGGTCAAGCAGATAAGTACTCGAAGGTCTATTCCCGGCAAATAACTTGGCGTTGAGCACGCGCTCGTCGCGTGCAGCAGATGGCTCGTTAAGCTTGATGTCCTCAGCAGACTGACCGAGCAACAGTGCGGCTGTTTGCGCTATGCCGTTAGCGAGTAGACTAGGGTGATGCCCCGATATTTTGTGGTCGGGCTTTGCAATCAATATAAATTCCGACGGAATAAGATCAGTACCTTGGTGTAACATCTGAAAAACCGAGTGCTGAACATCGGTCCCCACGCCGCCCCATACCACCGCAGACGTTTTCTGATCAACAGGAGCCCCATCTTTTTGCCGATCTTTACCATTACTCTCGGTCTCTAATTGTTGTAAGTAGGGTACAAGGGATCGTAAGCGATAATCGTAAGCAAAGATCGCGCGACTCCGCGCATCGGCATAGTTGCCATAGTAGTGATCTAAGGCCGCGGCAATAAAAGGTACATTGTTTGCTGGCTCGGCCGAAGCGAAGTGTTGATCTATGTGGGCGGCACCGGCTAAAAACTCGTCAAAGTGTGCCTCGCCCATCACTAATGCCGCTGTGATCGATACGCTAGACCATACGGAATAGCGCCCTCCGACCCAAGTTGGGAAAGTGACGACATGGTCAGCATTTACACCAAAATCAATTGCGGCTTGGGCGTTTGCGGTAATCGCGTACAGCTGCTCTTTGGGGTGGTTGATCCCGTGATGGTGCATCCAAGCCAACACTGAATTTACGTTTTGTAGTGTTTCGGCGGTAGTAAATGTTTTGGAAATACCAAATAGTAACGTCGAACTAGGCGTACAGCTTGCTAGTACTTCAACAAGTTGATGCGCATCAATATTGCTGACGAAGTGCACGCGTAAGTCGTTATCAAGGGGCTTGAGTGCTTCGTAAACGAGTTGCGTGCCTAACGATGATCCGCCAATTCCAATGTGTATCAAATCACAGATGCGCGCATCCGAGTTTTCAATCCGCGCTTTGATACGGCTTATTTGATCTTTAAAGGCCGCCCGCGCCGCGAGCGCTTCAACCACGATGTTCTCTGCCAACGCCGCATTAAAATCACCACTTTCATGGCGCAATAGCGTGTGCAATACCGCCCGATTTTCGGTCTCATTGATGTGCGCACCACCTAACAATAGCGTCCTATTTTGAGTAAACGCGATATCTCTGGCGAGCCGCGCATAGGCTTCCAGCAAGGTCTCATCAATATCGGTTTTGCTTAAATCGAGTTGAAACGCCTCTAAGTCAAAAGTAAAGCGCTCGGTACGTGACGGGTTCGCCTTAAACTTATCGAGTATGGTTGCCGATTTGTTTTGCGCGGCGATTTGCTTGAGCAACTCATGCACTTCATGGGTATAAGCATTGACAGTAGACATACTCAACCCTCGTTACGCACAGCGTGCATGCTGCGAGCAGTATCGAGCATACGATTTGAGAACGCCCACTCATTATCGTACCAAGCTTGTACCTTGAACATTTCGCCGACCTGACGTGTTTGCAAACCATCCACCACACAAGAACGCGGGTCATGGTTGTAGTCGATCGAAACCAAGGGCTCAAATGTTAGGTCAAATATCTGCTCACGACCTTGCTTATACTGCATAAGGTGCTGGTTCAGTTCATCGATGTTTAAGGGACTAATCGGCACGAAGCATAAATCCAACAGTGAAACATTAGCGGTCGGCACCCGTACGGCGACCGCATCAAGTTTACCGGCTAGGCTGGGGATAACGTTGCCGATCGCCGCCGCCGAGCCTGTGCTAGTCGGAATAAGAGAGGTAGCTGCGGCTCGACCGCGACGCTTATCTTTGTGCGCGGCATCGAGCAGGCGTTGCGTATTGGTATAGGCATGCACGGTGTTTACCAATCCATATTTAATGCCAACCGATTGTTCAATCGCGTAAGCTAAATGAGCAAGGCAATTGGTGGTACAGGAGGCATTGGATAAAATGGTGTCGGACGCCGCGATGGTGTTCTCGTTAACACCAAACACGATCGTTTTAATATCGCCCTTGCCTGGTGCCGAAATGAGTACTTGCTGTGAGCCCGCCCTGAGGTGCTTGGTTGCTTCTTCCTCGCTGCGGAAGAAACCGGTGCACTCCATAACTATGTCCACCTTTAAGTCGGCCCATGGCAGCTTAAGAGGATCCCGTTCTTGATAGGCAGCAATACGCTGACCATTAATTTCTAGTGCGTCGCCCATTATCGATACATCGGCTCCAAAAACGCCATGCGTGCTGTCATAGCGAAGCAAGTGCGACCTCGTATCGAGCGGGCTTAAGTCGTTAAACGCAACCACCCTAAACTCATTAGTAAGTTGGTTTTCGTAAATGGCGCGCACGATATTGCGCCCAATACGCCCAAACCCATTGATGGCAATGTTGATCATAAATTTTCAGCTACTTTAAATTACTGGGGCTAAGGTTTACGCTCTGGATTCTTCAAGCCTAGCAAATATGTGACTTTAGTGGTGCATAGTTTACAAAAAAAAGGCGCAACTGATGTTGCGCCTTTGTTGGCAGGACATTAAGCACATCCGTTCGCAGTGCATTACCGCAGGGCATTACATAGTTTGGTTATGTCCGACCTAGTGTTACAGCTTCTGGATAACTCAGGACTTCTTCATAGAAATGGTCGAATCAAAGACCTTCGCATCGCGAATCCCATCCACAGCCTCCATAATTGCTTTAGTTTTAGCGTCTGGATCCACTTTAACGACCACACCCGATTCGGGGCTTTCGGCCTTAAGGCGTACAATCGTGGGCTTAACGGCGCGCGGATCCACTAAGCGATTTTGGATACGAATCTCGCTCAGATCAGTCACCTCAACCACAATTGGTTGGGGCGCCTCAGGATCAGGCGGAGTATCGACCGCTGGTGGTTTGTTCAACGGAATCGCAGATTCCTTGACAAAACTCGCCGTCACAATAAAGAAGATAAGCATAATAAACACCACGTCCAACATCGGCGTGATGTCGATATCGGTATCTTCTTCGCCTTTTGATTTACCTATTCGTTTCATTCAGTCATTCCTCTAATACTGGATAAATTAATCAGTTCGTTCAAAATCAATGCTAGTAATGACCGACTTCTTCATTTTGATCTGCCACTAAGCCAAGCACATGCTCCTCGAGCACTTCTTCAATTTCCTTAGCTTTAGACGACGTTATCCAATGTAAGAAGACAGATGGAATGGCCACTACCAAGCCCAGCACCGTGGTTACCAAGGCTTGAGAAATACCCCCCGCCATGGTTTGCGGATCGCCCGCGCCATATAAAGTGATCGCTTGGAACGTTTGAATCATCCCGGTAACCGTACCGAGCAGCCCCAGCAACGGCGCCACCACGGCGATGATTTTGATAATCATTAAACCCTTAGTAATATCAGGGGACTCTTTAAGCAGTACTTCGCCTAACTTCAGCTCCATAGACTCTGCATCGGATTTTGGATTGTCTTGATATACCTGCAAAATGCGGCCCAAAGGATTATTAATCGAGGGGCGCTTGAGGTCCTTTGCCTGTTTATGAACCGAGGCCTGAATAGCGCGCAACGCGATATAGCGCATTACGGCAATAACCAAGGCAATGAAACCCAAAATTAGAATCACATAACCAACGGCGCCACCTTCTTGAATCTTCTCAAACAAACTAGGTTTCTTAACAAACGCTTTGAGAATACCGTTACCTTGTCCGCCAGATGGATCCAGCAGAAATGGCACTACGCCCTCTTCCGCTTTTTGCAACTTTTTGGAGCGCGAGACAAACTCCGAATCCATGGTTCGTTCCAAGGCAGTTAGACCTACCCCGTCGTTATAAACGGCCACTTGATCGTCAAACACGGCATTGAAAACTCCCACTCGGGTAACCATTTGTTCTTCGGTTTCAAAGACATCAACTGTTTCGCCCGCTTCGTTCGTTTCCTCGCCTACTTTAACTTTTACCGGTATAGAGAACTGTACAATCTTCCCTTGTTGAGTCATTTCTTTCTGAAACTCAACCCACAGGTCTTCAATCTCATCCATGCTGACCAACTCGGTCAAGCTGGCCATCTTACCCACCATCGTGAGTAACTTCTCGGCACGATCAGGATACTGAGCACTGATTAGCGAGATCTTATAGTCCTCTTGCGCTTCAGATGCGTTTTGCTGAATCACGCCAAATAACTGCTGAAGGTCGCCCAGTTCCTTTGCTAGTTCCGCTTGTAACTCATCGAGCTTGACACGATTCGCCGCATATTCAGCATCTAATTGATCGCTAATACGCTCTTGTCGAGCGCGCTCGTTCGTCATAGCATTTAGCCGACCTTGCTCCTTGCTCTGCTGAGCTCTAAAGCGCTGTTCACGCGCAGTATGCTCGCGAGAGTCTGCAGCGGCGGCACGGTTCACCGCCCCTAAGACATCGTTAATATTGAGGGCGCGCGCTGAAGATTCTTTTTTGGCCGGCTCGGCTTCTTGCGCAACAGCGCCATTTACGAAACCCGTTATCAACAGTAAAGTGACGAGACTCGCTCGAGTCAGCATCATTGTTCTCGTTAAGCTTCGCATTAGTTAGCCTCCGGAGCTGCTATCGGTAATTCCAACAGTGTTTCAGCAGGTTCTTTGCCCTCTAAAACACGAATCGCGTGTTTGATGCCCGCGTTGTGTGATGATCCTAAAGGCTGCCACGTCGCGCTGCTACGCTCCCAGTGCCCTGAGTTTGATCCGTCCAAGGTTTGGTAGTACAGACCAGTACGACCCACCTGAAGAACATTAACCGCCAGGGTCTCGCCCTCCACTTCAATCGTATCACCGTACACATTAAGCGTCTTACCGTAACCCGCCTCGATGGAATAGGCTTGTAACACTTGTCTAAAGCGTTCGGCCGCTGAAATATTAGCATTTGTTAAATAACCGCGAATACGCTCAACTCGCTCTCGACGTTCGGCGGTTTGGAATGGCAAATCAGCCGCCACAAAGTCATCCAAACCTTCAATCATGCGCATCATCAACGGCACTATTTGTCGCTCGATCAACGAAGCTTCTTCAATTGAACGCGCAAGGTTGACCATCGCTTCTTCCTGCGCTACAAGGGTACGACGCATGCGATCGTTGTATGCTTTTAAATTATCCACAACTTTTGCTTGTTGTTGATACTGGCGCTGAACTTTCTCGGTGGCTTCGGAGATCTG
>CAYOXK010000045.1:0-9355 GCA_964407915.1 uncultured Gammaproteobacteria bacterium | reverse complement strand
CAATCCGCGCTTGCGATGCAGCGGCGGCTTTGGCACGGTTCAACCCTGAGTTCACAAGATCATCAGTGGGATCGGCCAGCGCAGGGAATGCGACACCTAGCCCAATAGCACAGGTGATAATTAAACGTTTTTTATTCATTTTAGGTGGTCCATAAGAACTCATATTAATCCTCAATAGCGCCGTAGCATTGCGGCTCTGCTGGAAATAAAACTCGGTAGGTTAGTGCTCAAAAGACCGCTAACCTGACACCGGCTCCACATCAGTATTAATCACAATTTCCTTTTTCAACTCAGCCAAGCGCTGTACTTCGGTATCTACGTATGCCACCCAGCGACCGGCAATATCCGATACAGCATCGTGCTGTGCCGCAGATTGAAACGTCTTTTTGGCTTCTTCAAATTTCTTTTGTTCGAACTGAACGGAACCCAGGCTAATCTTAGTGTTGCCTATACCGGCGCCAAGCTTGCCTTTCGCAAGCGCGCGTTTAAGCGCAGCTTCAGCTTCCCCCCAACGATTAAGCGCCAAGTAAGATTGGCCAAGTTGATCATATAACTTACCATCATCGGCTAAGCGCGATGCTTCACTCAACGGTGCTAACGCATCTTCGTATTCACGCGCGGCATAGAGCGATTGCGAGTACAGGCGATAGTTCTTCAGATTCTTTTTAATCACGCCGCCTTCGATGCCCTTCTTCATGATTTGACTGGCTTTGTAAGGATTGTCTTCAGAAAGTTTCAAGGAAGCCAAGGTAACGAGTTCATTTTCACTCGTCAGTAGGTTTTGATCGTACAAGGCTTGGTACAAAGCGGTCATTTTGCTTTGTTGATCTAGCTCGTTGTAAACACCCGCAAGCGTCGTTAAATAAGTCTTTTTCGGGTAGTGCTGTACCAACTGTTTAAGCACAGGCACCATGTTGTTAAATTGATCCTTTTGACGATAAATATTACTCAGCAGGTTTAACCAACCTTCTTTAGGGATACTGCCTGCCTCTACGTACTTGTTGATACCTTTTTGTACATTGGGCAAGGCGTCGTCATAGCGCTTTAACATGTACTGCGCCTGGCCAATCAACATATAGCCGTCAGCACTGGGATCTTCTTGGGTCTGCAACCATTGGCGTGCGTAGTTCAGCGCTTCAGAATAATTCTCAAGCGAAAAATACACTTGCGCAATTACATACAAATTCTGATTGTAGTTGCCAATCGGAATACCTTCGCGAATCGTGGTGATTTTCTTAAACTCACGCAACGCGCCTTGCAAATCATCGCGCGTAAAAGCGATATTGCCTTTGAACTGATAGACATAGGATTTCTCTATGTTATTGAGATCAGGCTCTGCTTCGAGTTTGGCCAGCAAGTTGGCCGCTTCTGGGTAGTTTTCTTGCTCAAACGCTTCATTAATATTTTCAAACGTTTTGATGTGCTTTTGTCGAATAGACTCAACTCGAACGCCTTTGCGTCGTTCTTGTTCTTCGCCTTCTTGCTGTGCATACGCCAATGAAGCGACACTATTTAGTGGCTGCACTAGGGAAGCGATCGGCATAACGGCGACTATCGCGACGGCGGTAATGGTAGCCAATGACCAACGTGTAGCTGCCACATAAAACCGCTTTGGCTGACTGTTTTCTAAAACTGACATCATTATATTCACCTCTTAATACTGTCTGCTTACATTCTGAAGGAAAGCGTATTTAGGAATTTCAATCTACGCATTACACAATCCACACACTGCCATTAATCGTTAATACATTAATCGTTAACAATAGCCCGTAGACTGCGCAGTTTTAATGCGCTGACACTTAACTCCTAACAACCGCTCTCCATTTCAAACACAACGCGGATCGGCACGTTTGGCACATCCACTGGTTTGCCGCCCACTTGGCGGGGCTTATATTTGTATTTCAGTGCCGCTCTTTGCGCCGCCGACTCAAACATCGACGACGAGCTGGCAGTGACAATCGGGTCGCGCACTCCGCCATCAGCGGTTACGGTATAAACCAACTCAACCCATCCACAGAGTCCCCGCTCTTGAGCGCGACGTGGATAAATGGGTGGTGCACGAAAAATCGGCAAATATTCACCATCATTGGTATTAAAGCCTTTAAGGTCACGATTAATGCCAATTTGCACCGCCCCTAGACCGAGGTCGTTATTAATGTCGATATCGTCGGGGACTATTTCAGTCTCCGGGATTTCTGGCGCCTCTTGAATGTCATCAGGTCGATCAGGCTTTGGCGCAATGGTGCGCACGTCTTCATTTTCAGGAGTTTGATTGAAACTTGGTAAAACTGAGTCAGCGCCTTCACCGAGCTCAGGCTCATCCATTTTGATGAGCCCATACATGCCAAGAATCAGACCTAAGGTTACTAAAATCGCGATGCCAAAAGATTGTAGATTTCTCGTCATTTGAATTACTCCGATTTAGTCGCAATGGTCGGTATATCAATACCTGCATCTTGCAACGCTTCAACTACTTTGATGACCATCTCGGCAGTCGACTCAACATCAGCCTGCACCACGACTTCACCCTCAGGGTTCTCCGCGCGCAGTCGCCCGATCGTGGCTTTGATGGCGCGTGGGTCGATGTTGTTTTTGTCTAACCAAATTTCATTGTTGCGATCAATAGCCAACAAGATGGTCGCCTTGGGCTTTTTAATGGCAGTCTCGGCCTCGGGTTTTTCTACCCGAACACCGCTCTCTTTAATAAAGCTGGCCGTTACGATAAAAAAGATCAACATGATGAATACCACGTCCAACATCGGCGTGATATCAATCTTAGCGTCTTCTTCTTGTTTGTTACGAATTCGTCTCATTGCTATGTCTCGTTAGTTAATGCTTAGCGCTTACTTTAACGACCTTCTAGTCAACAGTGGCCCTGACATGTCAGTTCGATGCACTAAGCTCGCACCTGCAATCGCCAGTGAACTGTTCAGGGGCACCGTGGTTAGTGATCCAACGTTAACTTTTCACTCAGTTGCTCACGCTCTTGTTCAGCTCGTCGTTGCAACCAAAAACTTAAAAACAATCCAGAAAGCGCGGCAACCATGCCCGCCATTGTGGGCACTGTCGCGCGCGATACACCACCAGCCATCGCTCGTACATTTGACGAACCGCTAATGGCCATCACTTGAAACACTTCTATCATGCCCGTGACCGTGCCCAATAAGCCAAACAGTGGGGCCAACGCAACACACGCTTGAATCATGGTCAAATTACGTTTCGCACTCGCGGCCACCGCCGACACAAGTTGCTCTCTTACTTGGTGCGCTGCCCATGAGCTGCGTTCCGCGCGGGACTCCCATTCTTTGACCGCGTTATCAACGGCGTCTTTGTGGGGACCACGAAAATAGAGGATGCGCTCTAAAATCATGTACCACATCACCAACAGCAACAGGGCAATGAGATATAACACCGGACCACCCAGCTCCATAAAATCTTGGATATGCTCGGGAATCGCTATAATAAAATCTAGCATATAAACCTCTGAGGGTATTCGCTTTGCCGCACCCTAGAAGAACTAGGGTGCTAGCATACGATGTGGTGATTACTTCTCGATTTGACGCGCAACCATACCGGCTGCCTGCTCCTCAAGAATCTCCTCTACGCGTTTTGCTTTACTCGCCGCTGCGGTATGCAATAACACGATCGGAATCGCCACCACTAAACCACAAACGGTAGTCACCAACGCAGTGGAAATACCACCCGCCATTAACTTAGGATCACCCGCACCGAACAGCGTGATTGATTGAAACGTCTCAATCATACCGAGCACGGTACCGAGCAGCCCTGCCAATGGCGCGACCACCGAGACGATCTTAATAAACATCAACCAAGAAGTGAGTTTGGGCGTTTCCTGCATAATCGCTTCAGACAAACGCAACTCCATCACCTCAGTATCGCGTGACGGATGATCGGTAACGGCTTTAAGCACGCGACCCAACGGATTGTTAGAATTCGGCGACCCTGGGTTACGCGCCTGAGCTTGTACGGCGGCCGCCACACCAAACAACGTCACAATCTTCCAAACAGCGATAATTGCGGCAATCAAACCGACTCCTAAAATGATGTAACCAACGATACCGCCTTGATTAATACGTTCCATCAAACTAGGCGTCTCAACGGCCGCACCCAACAAGGTTCCTTGCGTTGGATCGAGCGCAAACTCTACCACTTCGCCTGCTTCCGCTTCATACAACGATGCGGCTGTACCCGTTGCACCACCGCCTGGTTGGCGAGGCATTTCGGTAACGGCACCAGCACTGTAGTTCAAGAAAGTGCCATCGCCAATGAGATTGAAACTACCAACCCGCACGACGGATTGCTCTTCTTTATCGCCAGAGGACGTTGCTACAGGAGTAGAGAAGCGTGCTACTTTGCCTTGCTCAACCATCTCGGTGAACACGGCCTTCCATACACTCTCAATTTCTCCCGCTGTGACCAACTCGTTACTTTGATTGGAAACCTTGAGCGAAATATCCGCAAAATCCTCTACGCGGCCTGGGAACTGCGCTGAAATAACAGAACTGGAAAACTCAGCTTCAGCTTCTCCCAACACTTGCTGTACAGCGCCAAACAACTCTTTCATATCGCCAAGCGCCTTCTCGCGGTCATTGCGTTGGGCATTCAAGGCTTCGTCATTAGAAGCAAATTGAGTCTCTAAGGCATCAGCTTGCGCTTCGAGCTCGCTGCGCCGAGCACGCAACTGGTCAACAATGGCTTGTTTGCCAGCGCCTGCCGCTGCAAAGCGTTTTTCGAGATCAATGGCCGCTTGCGACTTCTCGAAATTTCCACTGCGTACTTGTTCGTACAACTGATCTACTGTTTGCGCTTGAAGCGGCATCACCGCCAGCGCAGCCACCATGGCTGCTATCGTGAATAAAGCTCTCATACTATGCTCCCTCCGGCGCAGAAATTGGTAGGCTTAGTAGCTCAGGTGCTACCGTCTTACTTGCTACTTTAATGGCTTTTCGGATATCGCGATGCGAACCGATATCAACCCACTGTTCGTTCGCGCGATCCCACATAAAAGAGCGATTTCGGTCGTCGGTCTGAGCATACAAAGCCAGGCGGCCAATACGCAAAATGTCCAACACAGTGTCTTCGCCGTCAATCGCGATCGTGCCTCGATACGCTTCGAATGTATTGCCGTACTCAATCTCGGAAGTGTAAATATCCATGATGTTACGGTAACGGTCCGACGTGCGAGCCTCAGGATTTTTCATCAAGGCTTTTAAACGGCCGATGCTTTCCATGCGATCTTCAAGGTGAAACGGCAGGTCGCTTTGCACAAACTGATCGAGCGCAGCGAGCATGGTGTTCAACAACGGAGCCACTTGGGCTTCGAGGCCTTTTGAGTCTTCAATAGACTGCTGAATTTCTGCCCGAGCAACTCCTTGAGCTTTCAACTGTTCATTGAGCTGGCTGTTATAGACCTTAAGGCCCTCAACCAACTTGAGTTCACGCGCGAACGCCTGATCTACAGATTCGCCGCTGGCTGACTGCGCCGAGACTATTGTAGAGACCA
Organism: uncultured Gammaproteobacteria bacterium; assembly: GCA_964407915.1. Taxonomy (GTDB): domain Bacteria; phylum Pseudomonadota; class Gammaproteobacteria; order Arenicellales; family Arenicellaceae; genus Arenicella. The sequence continues at coordinate 3,831 of CAYOXK010000045.1, read as the reverse complement.
GACCAATAGCCAGAACGGCTATCGCTTGACTCATCCAATTCAACAAAGTTTTTTTCATTTTCAAAATAACCTCTTGTCATGAAACCTAGTTTGCTAGTTTCAGTAATTACCGCTCAAAGCACTTTTACGTTTCCGTAAAGCGCTTTTCACGACTCGTTAAAAATAGACTTCTTGTCTTGACCGGCCGAACCATGCAATTGCTTCAACCCGTCGACAATTCTTTAAATTCGCTGTCAAGCCGACTAACCCCGCCGACTATTTCGACTTAGCGATCACCTCTAAAAGACGCTACCCTACTTGCAATCAAATACTAAGTCAAAAGTATGCCGATTCGCTCTAATACTTACATAACTCACGAAATAGTAATCTATCAGAACATTTCACACGCAGCGATACGGCCTCGAGAGACAGCTCGCACAGAGCTTAAACATTAAGGATGTAAGAAAGGAGAAGCTAAGGGAAGGAGTCGCACACCGCTGACAAATCAAACGTGTACCAATTTTCCTACTTTAGAGCCCGACCCAAACCACTGCATTGTGCCAGGGGAGCCATAGTTTATTGCGTACTGTCGCTGTTATTGTGCAACGACATTAAAAACACAACTGCGCTCCATCAACACTTAAATTGTTAAAGCGCTGCCTCCCTTGGGTTTACTACCTTACCGCTCTTGCACTACCGAAATAACGTCTAAACAGCAATGCGCAACGGCCCTTAATGGAAATAAATAGCTATTCTAAAAACCGCGCCTGTTACTACTTTTTTTATTTATAGGCTCTGTCTAGTGCAGAACTTCTATACCCCAAAGTCTATACTGGATTGAGGTGATAAGCCAAGCCCAATCTGTGCTCAGAGCCACATTCACCACAAGAACATTCATCGAGCTCGCGTAAAGCGCATCTATTGATCATTCTGTACGCTAAGTCAACGCCCACGATCTGGCCCACTGAGCGCACCAAGACACAAATCTGCGCAGCGCTACCCAACGCCCCTTATCACGACTGCGCGAAGTGCTCCGCAGCGTGGCGCAAACGCTCGATAGTTAATGCTTTACCCAACACCGCCAACGTCTCATCAATTGATGGCGAATTAGCGTCTCCGGTCACCGCAATCCTGATTGGCTGCGCTAATTTAGCGAACCCGAGCTCATGTTCTTTTACCAAGGCTTGCAAAACAGCCTGTATAGGCTCGGCCTGCCACAGCGACACCCCCTCTAGCTGATCCGCTAACTCGCTTAACAGTGCCGAAGACTGTGCGCCAATCCACTTAGCAACGGCCGGCGCTGCGTAGACTTGCACATCTTTAAAGAAGAACGCACTCGCCTGTACCAACTCCACAAGAGTGGCGCAGCGATCTCGCATAAGACCCAGCACGCGCTCTGCATTGGCGTGCTGCTTAAGATCAATCTCGGCCGCCTTAAAATACCACACGCTTCGATCCACCAATTCAGGCAACGGTAGAGCCTTAATCTTTTCTTGATTTACCCAGCGTAGTTTCTCTGCATTGAACGCAGACGGCGCCTTACTGACGTCGCCAATTTTAAAATCGCGGAGCAGCTGCTCAAGCGTGAACAACTCTTGATCGCCATGCGACCAACCCAAACGCACTAAATAGTTCAGCAGCGCCTCAGGCAAAATGCCGTCATCACGGTATTGCATTACGCTGACAGCGCCGTGGCGTTTAGACAAACGCGCGCCATCGGCACCGAGAATCATCGGCACATGCGCATAACTCGGCACCGCCGCTCCAAGCGCTCGCAGTATATTAATTTGTCTCGGCGTGTTGTTTACATGGTCATCACCACGAATAACATGCGTTATACCCATATCCCAGTCGTCGACCACCACCGTAAGATTATAAGTTGGCACGCCATCGGCACGTGCAATGACTAGATCATCCAGTTCTTGGTTGGCAACCACAATATTACCCTTAACCAAATCCTCAATAAGCACCTCACCCACGAGCGGATTTTTGAACCGCACTACCGTTTGTGCCGAAGGGACAAGATTTAAGTCGCGACAGCGGCCGTCGTATTTGGGCTTCAGCCCAGCCGCACGTTGCTCTTCGCGCATCTCGTCTAATCGCTCTTTAGAGCACTCGCAGGCATAGGCGTGCCCTGTATCAACGAGCTGCTGAATAACGACTTTATAGCGATCAAAGCGTTGGGTCTGATAATACGGACCTTCGTCGTAATCTAAACCTAGCCACTGCATACCATCGAGTATTGCTTGCACCGATTCGGGCGTGGATCGCGCTAAATCAGTGTCTTCAATCCGCAAAATAAACTTGCCGCCATGTTGACGTGCATGCAGCCACGAGTACAAAGCCGTGCGCGCACCACCAATATGTAAATAACCAGTAGGGCTGGGGGGGAAACGAGTAACAATCATAAGTTCTCAGAAAAGTTTATTAACAATCGACAGCGATGGGTAAAGCGTATTTGCACAAACACATCAGATTTCGCGCGTGCGCAAAAACTCTACTTTTGGCCAGCGCTCGATCGTAAGCGCTAAATTGACCATATTCGGCGCAATGTAAGCCAGTTGCTCGGCCCCATCGAGCGCGATATTGGCCTCCTGCTTGCGTATAAAATCCTGTTCAGTTTTGGTATCTGGAAAGCGCAACCAACGCGCGGTGGAAACTTGAATGCCCTCAAACGAGCATTCAACGTTGTATTCATTCTTTAGCCGATGCGCCACCACATCAAATTGCAATATGCCCACTGCCCCTAAAATAAGATCGTTATTAATGAGCGGTCGAAACACTTGGGTCGCACCCTCTTCGCTTAATTGGATCAACCCTTTTTGTAAGGCTTTGGCGCGCAGGGGATCTTTCAATTGCACACGCCTAAATAGCTCAGGGGCGAAATTGGGGATACCAGTAAACTTAAGCTCTTCGCCTTCGGTAAATGTATCACCTATCTGAATGGTGCCGTGATTGTGCAGGCCGAGAATATCGCCCGCATAGGCATCTTCAGCTTGGTCGCGCCGCGCGGCCATAAACGAACTAGCATTATTAATCGCAACATCGCGCTTGAGTCGCACATGCCGGAGCTTTTTTCCGCGCTCAAATCTTCCCGAGGTTACTCGCAAGAATGCGATGCGGTCGTGGTGCGAAGGATCCATATTTGCTTGAATTTTAAACACAAAGCCCGTGAACGGCTCTTCGCACGCTTGTACTAAACGCGTCTCAGACTCACGGCCTTGTGGCGGTGGTGCATGCTCGGCAAAGTTCGTCATCAGCTCTTCTACACCCAAATTGGCTATGGCCGATCCAAAAAATACGGGCGTCAGCACCCCACTCAGGTAAAGCTCTCGATCAAACGGGTTACTCGCGCCTTGCAACAGATCAAGCTCACTGCGCAAATCATTAAGCTGAGCGCCGAGCGCTTTTTCCGCCGCTGGAGTATTCAGCCCTTCAATAAAAACATCTTCTTGGGTTGGATTACCGGGTCGTCCAGCAAAAAGGTGCACCACATCGTCATAAATTCGGTACACACCTCGAAACTGCTTGCCGCCACCGATCGGCCAGGTCATCGGCGCACACAGAATGTCGAGCACCGACTCCACCTCGTCCATAACCTCCATGGGGTCGCGCCCCTCTCGATCCATCTTGTTAACAAAGGTCATAATCGGGGTAGTGCGCAGGCGACAAACGTCCATCAGCTTAATGGTTCGTTCTTCAACACCCTTGGCGATATCAATGACCATCAGCGCCGAATCGACCGCCGTCAGGGTGCGATAGGTATCCTCCGAAAAATCGGCGTGACCTGGCGTATCGAGCAGATTAATCATTTTACCCGCATACTCAAACTGCATCACGGACGAAGTAACC
>CAYOXK010000044.1:0-20772 GCA_964407915.1 uncultured Gammaproteobacteria bacterium | reverse complement strand
AGTTTATCAATAATGACGCAGCGTAAATCATTACCTGGCACGTCCACGCCCTCCCAAAAGCTCATAGTACCCAGTAGCACCGCATTGGTATGACTTTGGAACTCGGCCAGTAGCTCACGTTTGGTCGTTTGCCCCTGCATTAACACAGCAAACTCATCTTCTTCAGTGTGTTCTTGCAAAGCCACTGCAAAAGACTCCATGTGTTTGAAACTGGTGAACAACACAAACACCGCCCCACCCGAGGCTTTAATGATCGGCAATACCACCGCAAAAAAGCGATCGGCAAAATCAACACTTTTAGGCTCTGGCAAGCCTTCAGGTACATATAAGACAGCCTGCTCGTAAAAGTCAAAGGGGCTCTCCCACGTGCGCGTTTCTATCCCTTCGGCCAGTCCAACATTCTTCGCAAAATGCTTAAACTCGCCATTTACAGAAAGCGTCGCCGACGTAAACACCCGCGTTTGTTGTTGATTACCAAAATAAGTACTCAACTCACCACCAATATCGAGTGGTGTGTCATGCACTCGAAACGTTTTACGACCTATTTCAATCCAGCGCACATGCTTACCTGATTCATCTTGGTCGGCAATGGTTTGGCAGTTTGCAGCCAACTCTAATGCCCGCTCGTAGCAGCGCTCCAGCGCCTCGCCACGTACCGACGCCTTCGCCAACGTCTCGGCATACTCGCTGAGCATGCTCGCCAATTTTTGCATTTTGTTTTGCAGTGCGGGCACTTCATCGCACGCATCACTCCACGCTAAACGGCGCTCTTGCAAGCCAAAACTCAAACGGTAATCGGCGACCGTTTTCTCGAGCTCAGCTGACTGCGGCAACAGAGCCGGGACCGAACTTTTTTCTTTAAGCTCGGCCGCGCGCACATCGGCGGCCAATTCCAATATTTGCCAAGAACTAAAACTCGACCCCAGGAAATGCGTTGCCACATCGGGTAATTGATGGGCTTCGTCGAACACGATCGTTTTGGCTTCAGGTAGCAGCGCACCAAAGCCATCGTTCTTTAACGCTTTGTCGGCAAAATACAGATGGTGATTGATGACAATTAGATCACTCGTGGCGGCACTTTTACGCGCTTTATTTACGTAGCAATCATCATAGAAACTACAATTTTGACCGATGCAGTTATCAACCGTTGAAGTCACTTGAGGCCACAACATCGAAGTTTCGCTGACCCCTGTTGTTTCGGCGATGTCGCCTCGTTTTGTGCGGGGTAGCCACATAACAATGGCTTCGAGTTCACTCCGTTGCTGTACGTCTAAACGCCGCCCGCTAGTGCGAATCTGCTGCAGTCGGTGTAAACACAGATAATTGCTACGCCCTTTAAGTAAGGCCACTTTGGCGGAGATGGCCAAGGCATCAAGCACGGCTGGAATATCGCGCAGAAATAGCTGCTCTTGTAGGTGCTTGGTGCCCGTCGAGATAATCGTACGTTGTTGCGAAAGCAGCACGGGCACGAGATAGGCATAGGTCTTACCCGTGCCCGTGCCCGACTCGGCTAATAATGTGGTACCGTCTTTAATCACCGCCTCGATGCGCGCGGCCATTTCCATTTGTGCGGTGCGCGGTTTGAAGCTGGCCGAGCGACGTGCAAACGGTCCATCTGGCCCTAGATACTCTCCCGCTGCTTGCATAATTAATGGTCCCAACAACTTTCAATTGATCGAATACGACTTTACTGCACTGCCCGCGTAGACGCGGGCGCGCCAGGGTTGCTAGTTACGTCGCCGTTTCGCGCGCGCACTCGTGTAAGGCGTCTAGCCAATTGGGTAACGCAATTCCAAATTGGTCGGCGAGTTTGGCTCCGCTCAGCACAGAATACGCTGGGCGTTTCGCGGGTGTAGGATACTCGGAAGACGGTATGCCGTTAACACGCATATCGCCAATACCATTCACCCTAAACAAGGCTTCGGCAAATCCGGCCCAATGTGTTTGACCCTGACAGGTCAAATGGTAAACGCCCAACTGGTCGTCGCGAACCTGCTTGTTCAGCAACAAAAGAGCAAGTTGCCGAGTGGCATTAGCAATGCTGCCCGCATAGGTTGGACTGCCCACCTGATCATTCACTACGTTCAATTCTTTACGCGAAGCGGCTAAGCCAAGCATGGTTCGGTAAAAATTCTTGCCTACATTTGAATAAACCCACGCCGTGCGCAAAATCAGCGCTTGCGCACCACTGGCGAGTATCGCTTGCTCACCAGCCAGCTTGCTCAGTCCATATACCCCCGTCGGCCCCGTTTTATCGGTCTCCAGATACGGCTTATGAGCATCACCTGGAAAAACATAATCGGTTGAATAGTGGATCAAAGGCTTTTTCTTGCTCGCGCAGTAGCGTGCCAACTCGGCTACCGCATCGCTATTAATCGCATAGGCTTGAGCCTGTTCCGTTTCGGCCGCATCAACGGCGGTAAATGCCGCCGGGTTTATCAGCAAGTCAAATTCTAGTGTGTCTAAGTGTGTGGCTATTTCTATGGTTGTGCTTAAATCCAGCAATCCGCGACCCACGACCAGCACTTCAATGTTTTTATCTGCCTTAAACGCGCGCTGCAAATAGGTACTAACTTGCCCAGTTTCACCTAGAATCGCGATCTTATAGTGTGCCTTGTTTGCCGCCATATTAAACTCTAAAACAATATTTTGATTTAATCAGTTGATGAAATTGCCGCTACCAAGCGCGCTGTTTACCATTTTTACTCAGACGTCATATTTCGGCTAGACGCTGAGCTTAGGCAAATCCGCCAACAAGGTGCCAACGCGATCTTTGGCCGACAGCAACGGTTCGTCAACAGGCCACTCGATGCCAATGGCTGGATCGTTCCACAGCAAGCTGCCTTCTTGTTGTGGCGCATACAGATCGGTGCATTTGTACACCACCTCAGCCGTTTCGCTGGTAACTACAAAACCATGGGCAAACCCTTCAGGCACATACAGTTGTTGTTTGTTATCAGCATTTAAATAGTAGCCAACCCACTGGCCAAACGTATCTGAACCGGCGCGGATATCCACTGCCACGTCAAAAATTTCCCCTTGCACCACACGCACCAGTTTGCCTTGCCATTGCGGGTATTGATAATGCAATCCGCGCAGTACACCTTTGGCTGATTTAGAATGATTATCCTGCACAAACCGAGCAGGTAACCCAAGCTCGGCGGCTTTGGCTTGATTATAGGTTTCCATAAAAAAACCACGATCATCACCAAAAACGGTGGGCGTAACGAGTAGAACCCCGTCCAGTTTAGTGCGTTCTGCTTGCATTTAAATAATCTTTGAATTGTCAGTTAGGGTCTTGTGTAAAGCCGCGAAAAGGCGTGAATGCGCCATCCGCAACGCCGTATGAATGCGCTGATTGCGAACCCGAAGTTTACCTTGCTCGGCTGGCAATAGGCACCCTTATATTTTTTACAATTGATTATCGCCCGCGCCACAACAATCTAGAATGCTCGGCACCTCGGAAGCTCTGCCAAAATCAACGAATACGAATATCGACAGCGGCTGGCGCTAATGTTCGGTCAGCGATTTCTACGGCAAATGGGTTGTAGTTAAAAATAAACTCATGGTTACGCGAAATCCGCCGCCGCACGCCTTCGGGCATTTCCCGCATATCAATAACAAGTTCATTAAGCTGTTGTTTAAGTAATCTTGACAGCACCAAGGCATCTGGCCATGCGGCAAGATAGTAAATATTTTGTTGCTTAAACAGCGTCGGCGTACCGTCAACTAAAGACTCAAGTAGTTCAACGCCCTCACCAACCTCACAATGCTCCAGCCAGTACTGCACGGTTCCTCCTCCGCGCCAATCGCGCTCATGGCCTCGGTCCAAAGACTCAACATGGGTTACTTTGCAGTCCAACTGCTCGAGCGCGGGTGGTAGAGCACTCGGTATCTGAAAATCGTACGTCTTGGAGCCACTGCGTGGACCGACAATAAATCGGCATGCGGAATTCGATAATGCCTGAAGCAAAGAGGGCGACCACGTAAACAGGCCCGGCACCAATACCAGTTTATAGCTCGTTAAATCGGCATCGGGCGACACTATATCGACATTTACCCCGAGTCGGCGCAGCGCTCGATAGAACTCCAACGCCAACGCAAAACCATCAAAGTGCTCGCCTTGCGGTTGCACTTCCCATGCCCAGCACGATTGATAATCAAACACCAAAGCAACCTCGGCTTGATCAAACTGTATCGGCCCTAACTCGGCAATGCGCTGTGCAGTGGCTCGCACTTCTGCAAAGGCAACCGCGGGTTCACTGTCGGGTCGCAGTAAGCCAGCATGCATTTGCTCTTGTGCAAATGGCGCTTGGCGCCAGCGAAAATAGCAAACGGCATCGGCTTGATGCGCAATCGCTTCCCAAGTCCAGAATGCCACCATGCCAGGTAAGGGAGCCGGATTGTTTGGCGCCCAATTGACTGGCCCTGGTTGCTGCTCCATGATCCACCAGCGCCCGCGCCCTACCGCGCGATAGAGGTCGTGGTGCATGGCTTGTAAATCTGGATCACCTTGACGCTCAAACCGCTTTTGCCATTCAAGACTGGCACCCGCACGATCCACTAAAAAACCCAGCGGATACGAATCCCAAGTGGCTATATCAAGGTCTTCGCCAAGGCGAAAGTGATCGAATTCAACGATTCGACCCATGTAGTTGTGCAGCAACGGTTTATCGGAAAAAGCTCGTATGGCATCGACTTGTGCTTTGTTATAGGTCACCACCTGTTCGGAGCTAAACCTTAGAAAGTCCAAGCAGTGACTTGGATTGGCTTCGGTCACCGTGAGATTAGGTAAGTCAACGTCGGCAAAACTGGCGTACTCCATCGACCAGAACACATTGCCCCATGCCCGATTCAGTTGATCTATGTGAGAGTATCGCTCGCGCAAATAGTCTCGAAACGCATTGAGTGCACTGGGGCTATAAGAACGGACGGTATCGTGACAACCATACTCATTGTCTATTTGCCAGCCCAAGAGTGCGGGATGCTGTGCATAACGTTCAGCCATAAGGCCCGCAATGCGCGCGGACTCCTCGCGGTATGCCGAATGGCTGAAACAGTAGTGCCGCCTTGACCCGAACTTGCGCGGATTACCCAGTTTGTCAACGGCCAACATATCCGGGTATTTGTGCAGCATCCACCGTGGCGGCGTGGCCGTTGGTGTACCCAGCACGACCCCTAAGCCCACTTGGGCAAACACATCGAGTACTTGATCTAACCAGTGCCAATCGAAAACGCCGGGGCTTGGCTCGAGGCGCGACCAAGCAAACTCGCCCACTCGTACGATCGACAAACCTAGGTCTCGCATGCGTTCGGCATCACTTTGCCAAAGATTTTGGGGCCAGTGTTCAGGGTAATAACAACAACCCAATTGGGTTAACGGTGCGAGTTTATTCATGCTGTGTAGATCGACAGAAGGCTCAGGATGGAATGCAAGTATATGATAGATTATTGACTTCTTAAAAATTAGCCGCGTGCGCTTACACGAGTCACTTCCACGATACGAACAGGACCTCATGCCAGTAGAACACTACCTCGCCGCCGACTGGGGAACGAGCCACTTACGCTTATATTTATGCGCATTTGACCCACTCACACATACAACTCAGATATTGGCCGAACAAAACGGTGCCGGTATCGCGAGCATTGCCAAAGACCATGACGGCACCTTCGAAGATGAGTTTTTTCGACTGGCTGACGAGTGGTTGGCCGTCTATGACATCCAACAGATCATCCTCGCAGGGATGGTCGGCTCGAATATCGGTTGGTATCCGGCCGCCTATTCAGACTGCCCCGCCAGCGCATCAAGCCTCGCTCGCGCCACGGTTGAGTTTACAGCGCGAGGAAGGTCGCTGCACATCGTGGGCGGTGTCAGTTGCACTAATCCGCTAGGCGAGTACGACGTGATGCGCGGCGAAGAGTTACAGTTACTCGCATGGCTATCACAACAGGAGCCTGACGACCAAGTACGCCTTTTCGTATTGCCGGGCACGCACAACAAGTGGGCCCTAGTGCAAAATGGGGTTATTGTGACGTTTATGACCACCTTTACCGGCGAACTGTTCAACCTGCTCACGCAGCACAGTGTCCTCATTGCTCGCGATGTGGTCAACGCACAACGCGATCACACAGCTTACGATCAAGGTGTTGCGCTAAGCTATACGGCTAACGACCCAGATTTAGTACAAACCTTGTTCTCGACGCGCTCGCGTCAAATCGCAGGGCTTTTAAGTGCGAACAGCGCGCGCGAGTACTTATCGGGATTAATTATTGGCACAGACATCCGCAGCGCGCTCAGCCTATTTGCACGCCAAGCGCAACTTGCGGAACAAGCGCTTAAAGAGATAGTGTTAATTGGCGAGGCGCAACTCTGTGAGCGCTATGCTCGAGTTTTGGCCCAATACACCAATATCGCGTGTCAACATACGGAGATACAGCAAATTGCCGCCAATGGCTTTCATGCTATCTATGAGCAATTGCGCGCTTAACTAAGATTGCGTAGCTTAACCAAGTAGAGCAACCCCCAATTCATAATCTTGCACACCATGACTAATGCCCTTCAAGAACATCTTGCCGCCATGCCCGTGATTGCAATTCTACGTGGCGTCACACCCGACACAATAGTTCCCGTCGCCGCCGCCATACTCGACGCAGGTATTAGTGTGATCGAAGTACCGCTTAATTCGCCCGAAGCTCTGCGCAGCATCAAACTCCTTGTGCAAGAGTTTCAAGGTCGAGGCGTATTTGGCTGCGGCACTTGTGTGGATCTCGACAGCGCCACGGCCGTCGCTGAAGCGGGCGCCAGTATTATGGTTACACCGAACACTGACCCCAGCATCATCCGTCACGCAATCGCACTTGGCTTAACACCCATTCCTGGTTGGGCCACCGTCAGCGAGGCGTTTGCCGCTTATCACGCGGGGGCGCGCTACTTAAAATTGTTCCCAGCCGCGACCTATGGAGTAGAACACATCAAGGCGGCCCGCGCGGTCCTACCGCGCGATGCGCAGATCTTGGCGGTGGGCGGGGTCAACGCTACCAATGCGCCACTCTGGTTCGCGGCGGGCGTGACGGGGCTGGGTATTGGCAGCGATCTTTATCAACCCCATCTCAGTGTTGCTGAAATTGGCGGTCGGGCCAAAGCCATCGCGACCGCCATTAAGACGGCACTGCCTGCTTAACTCCTAGTCTAACTAACTCCTAGTCTGCTTAACATTATTGTCCCACGCGACCTGATCCTATTCTATGCGTAACACCATCACACTCAAGCACACCATCGAAGTGGGCAACGAACTCGGTGAAGGCATAATCTGGGATGCCCAACGCCAATGTCTTTGGTGGACCGATATTCAGCAATCCCGATTGTATCGCTACGAGCTTGCCACAAACACGCTCAACACATTTACCACACCCGAGCGATTAGCCTGCTTAACGCCCGTGCAGAACGACCCGCGATTGCTATGTGCCTTTGCTTCTGGCTTGGCCCTTTTTACACCCGAATCGGGTAAAGTTGATTGGATCGCCAAACTGGAAGGCGACAACCCTGGCACACGTTGCAACGACGGCAAGACTGATCGCTGGGGACGATTTTGGGTTGGCACCATGGTCGAAGATTCGCAAAGTGCAACTAATCGCGGCAAACTCTACTGCCTTAACCATGATCTATCGATCACCGAACATCTCACAGACCTACGTATCAGCAATAGCCTTTGTTGGTCGCCAGACGGTGGCATTGCGTACCATACTGACACTCCGACGCGACTCATCAATCAATACCTAAGTGCTTCCAGCACCCAACCGCCGAGCCTGAAACAGGCTGATTTATTCGTAGCAACCGAACGCCATGCGTATCCCGATGGCTCGTGTGTCGATGCGCAGGGATTTTTGTGGAATGCCCAATGGGGCGCGAGTCAAGTAGTACGCTATGCGGCAGATGGCACCCAAGACCTGACACTTCCCATCGCAGCATCACAACCCACTTGCCCGACCTTTGCGGGCCCTCAACTAAACCTGTTAGCCGTGACCAGCGCACGCGCGGACCTTTCGCCTGAACAACGACAATTAGAGCCTCACGCGGGGCATGTGTTTATCTTTACCACGCCCTTCAAAGGCATTGCGGATCAGCCATTTATATTGAGGCTGGCATGAGGCTTAAGTAATAGCGCGCGCGAATCGGTGTACTTGTGCCGCCTACACGCGTATGTCCCTTTTATTTTTATTTTGGATCATGGTGATTGATTATGCTACTCACCGTTGAATAGTGTAATCCAAAATGGTCGCCGAGTTCCTTCAGCGTGTAGTCGCCACTTTAACACTCTGCAACCATTACACTGTTTCAATCTTTGCCATCTACTCTTAATTAGTCAGCACCCTCTGATATGGTCATCGTGCTAGTCCAATAATTTCTTGGCCACTTCGTTCAAGCGATCCAAGGCACCCTTGGACTCTTTTAGCAACTGATCCCAGTCATCAGGCGGGTTGCCACTTTCGAGCATCTTTCCAAAAACACGATAGGCATCAGTTCTACTCCCGAAGGCACGTTTATTTTTCTCGTCATTCACCCAGGTAAACACGATAATTTTTGATGCAGAATCAAATCGGAAAAACAGCCGGTATTGCTGAAAGAATTTTGCCCGAAACCAGTGTCTATGTTCGTTTCCGAGTGTGCTGCCCTGCCGATAGTCAGGCAGTGATGGGTCCTGAGGTATGACGTCAAATGTCAATTTGGCAATGGCAACTAAACGTTTGGTAGAATTTTTCTTCCCATAGTTTTGAGGCTCCTTTTCCTTCAAAGCCTCAACCTGCTCTATGAGCGAATCAAGCTGGTCGAGAAATAACGGGTGGCAAAATACTGTCCACCCATTAATAACGAGACTGGTTTGGTCCGGCAAAATTATTCGTCCTTATCGTCCAATGGCGCATCCAGATCGACTTCAACTCCACCAACAAGACTTTGGATACGAGAGACAAGCTCCGGTGATACTGCTTTCAATCGTTGAGGATTGGCCTGTATGTCATTTGCCAGAAAGCTCAAAAAGCTACCCAATACCGGATCTGCTTCATTCTGATCAGCACGTGACATAAGCACATTGCCATCGGGTTGGATGGTATAACGAATTTTTTCCCGTTTGCCCAAGCGCAATGCTTTACGAACAGCGTCAGGAACTGTGGTCTGGTACCGGTCGGTCAGGGTAGATTCTGTGATAAGTAAGGAGTTTGCCATTGTGAACCTCTCTGTACGGATAATCCAACTCACCTAAAAGGTAATGCAATTGCATTGCCTTGTCAATGTGAGTCTATGGCTTGCTAATACCTTCTGAGCTGTTTGCGGTACTCACAAGTTAACGCGAGATAATTAATACTGTCGAGATGAACAAATACAAGCGACATCCGATACAGCGGCGACTGTCCCTGTTAGTTTTTGCAAAGCCTAAACACCTACATTTCTAGACCCAGCAAACCTTGAACGAAAGTCCTCTCGGTGTACTTCTACCGCCCTAACGCGTATGTCCCTTTTATTGTTGTTAGTTTCCTTCTATTTCGAATGTCCTTATGCAGCTTTAACCGTCATGGTCAGCTTGTGATTTTTATACGTTGGCTTAAAGCGATAACCAAGCCTAAAAAGGCAAGTCATTAGCAAATCAATCGAAAACTTTTCGATTTTGCCGTTTAATAGATAACTGACGCGAGGCTGGGTGAGTGCTAGTTTTTCAGCTACCTCAGTTTGTTTCCATCCTTTGTGATTAACAATATCCCTAATAACAATCATCAAATCAGCACGGGTCTGTAGCTCGTTCGCCTCTTCTTGACTGTCAGTAACAGTATAGGATTTTAAGAGTAGCACTTTATGATAGAGCCTACTCCCACGGTTTGTCTTATTACCTTCGCCAAGCATTTCAATCTAAAAGTTACCAACGAAATACTTTAACCCCACCTTGCAAATCAGGGTTTTGGCTGGTCATACCCAGATAACTTACATACAGCATCCGCCGCGGATTATCAGCAAACATGCCGTACGGGGCACCGAATGCCTCATCAAAGGTAGACAAAACCTGAGTCTCCACCCGATTTTTCAAGTCGTACATAACCACATCGTATTTACCGCTCCACCGCCCAACGACGAGATAGCGGTCCGCGATTACTTCGATGCCGGTAAAGTTTGTGTCGGGGTTCGCATACACAGGCTCCGCGATACCGCTGTCAAAATCAGTTATCTTCAACACGTTACCGCCGCGACCAGGGTTCAATCGGAAGCCGCCTTCGTAAGAATTTGACAACCACAAGCCATCGGGGCGGCATAAGACTTGGCGTCCATAGGCAATGACTTTGTGATAATCGGCAAAGGTTTGAACCACTCCTGACGTAGTATGCCAACGAATAAGACGTGAATTTAATGAATCAGCTACGTAGAGCCAGCCTAATGCATCTAGACACAGACCATGCGGCCGATTCAGGCCCCACTCCTTACCCAGCAACTGGCCGGCTTGTGCACGATCCCGTGGATAAAACGCAATCACATCGGAGCGTCCATCACTCACAAAATCGCCCTGCGTCGATATAGCCAAAAAGTGTGGTGAGATTAATTCGGAGCCGTTCAATAGGCGCAGAGACTGCTGTCTCGGCTCACGCAAATCCGTTGTTTGCAATATAGTCTTATCGCGCATTTGCGCTACGACATAATGGTCGCCATCCCATACGACTTGTGTTGGCCGAAAATACCCCTGGGAATAGGTATCACTAACCATCAACTGAATTGAAGAATGCGCATCAAGTCGGTAAACCCAATATGCACCAACCAGGGTCAGCCACACCGCACACAATGCAAGCATCTTCGACACGGCGAGGGTACGACTTTACGGATTCAGAACGCGAAACGAGTCGGGGGCTAACTCTATTTGAACAGTGCCAACATAGCCCGACACATAAAGAGGAATATCATTCACTGCCGCGAAATCGCGAAGCGCTTGTCCGCGCTCACCAACATAAGGCGCTTTAGAGATAGAAGCGATAATTGTTTGCGGTGAAACCCGCTCAAAAAACGCTTTATTCGGCATGGGCGTAACGCCGTGATGCGGCGCCGCCAATAAAGTAGATTTAAGCGCACTGCCGTTATTATTGACCAAATAATCGCCCACGATAGGGCCAATATCGCCAGGAAATAAAACGCTGGTTTCACCGAGAGTCAACTTGGTCACGGCACTGGATTCGTTGACCGTAAACCGAGTCGTAATGTCTTTTGGTGCTTCGGCACCAAGCTCGGACTGTGACATTGCAACGTGTATGGTTTGTAGTTGCGCCGCACCCGCTTGATAGAGCCTATCGTTGGTTTGCACTGTCAGCACTTGGGTTAGTTCACTTACCTGCTGTAACTGTTGACGAACATGCTTCAAGCTGCAACGATCGCGAGCGGCCTCAGCCTGACACACGGCAGCGTCAGGCTCATTAAAATACACTTTAGCAACGGAAAAATTTTGCACGATCTCAAGCAATCCACCGTAGTGATTTAGGTGAGCATGCGTGATGAGTATTACATCTATATGAGCGATGCCCTTTTTCTTCAAATAGGGAATCACAGCTGCTTGAGTATAGCCAGCGTAACCGGTGTCAATCAAAATGACATCCCCGTTATCAAACTCAATGAGGTGCGCGTCACCGCTGTGAGAGTCACCGCTTACATCAATAGCACTCCAGTACGCGATTGTGGGCCCACGGGGTTGCATCACAAGGAAAACAAAAGCCGCCATCGCGAGGATCAGCACAACCAAAACACGGGGCTTAGTAGCGAGACCGATTAACGCGTCAACGAGTCGCTCAATCACTGCAAAATGTGCTTTAAATCCGTTAAAAGCAGGCATGACACGCGCAGACACTAAGCAAGAAGGGTTGGTTTGCGAATAGTAGCGGAAAAGCGCTTATTTGGGGTGTTTTTTTGTTGAACGATCGGCTGATCTAACGGCTTACAATGTATTTCGGTACAGCGGCCCAGAATTGACGAAGATAGACTAAAAACTGATAAAAGATGGGGTGCAAACAAGCCAACACGTCAGTTAGCCGCTTTTAAACACCCCACGCTTTCGCCAATATTTACACTACAACCCCAAGCTTTATAAGAGTTTCACACCACTTACAATATTGTCTCGCGTGGCAAGTTGTTTGATTGATTGAATTGTTGGGTCTTTCAAGCTGATCACTTTACCTGTGCGATCAAACACCACTTGCTCGATATTTTCGTTGGTCAACTCACCCTCAATTGAAACCAGGTTCACTTCTTCGCTCTCCAATGAGCTAGAGCTGTTGGGCAAGTAGATCGTGCCATTATTAAAATCCACGGCAAAAGCGATAACGCCAGGCACTAAAAAAAACAAAAGTCCAATTGCATTTAATGCCACAACACCTGTGTCAAGTCGCCCAGACGTTTGCCCTTTGCGTTCTGGATACAGCACCGTTCCACACGCACTAAGCTGCAGAAAAAGTCCGGCTGCGACGGATAGTGAGATGGCCTTTTTTAGTTTAATAGTCATTGTTTGCCTCCATGGGCTGAATGCGCTAAACCTGCTGCTCTCTGTGATCGCACGCAAACCTAGCCGTTTCACCATAACTGCAATCACCTACGCTAATGGCTTACGTGCGTATTGGGTAATGTAGCGTGGCAAACGCAACCTCACGCTCACAGTTGGGTCTGTTCAGAAGTCTTCAGGTGTAACCATACATCTGGCTGAATGGGGCGAGGCTAGCCCGTCTGTTTCGATAGAAACCGATCCTTATATTCTTGACGCTTGGCCTCCGCTTGGTCGCCAAAAAAGATTTTACAGGCCTCTTTTAACCCGGGTGCGTCGAGAATCTCTTCAACCCGCACGACCTGGCTGATCTTAGAGCGGCGCCGTAAGAAATCTTCGAGTTTGGTTACCATCTCGTGCCGCGCAGTGTGTTCAACTTCGCAGCGCAAGTATTCCGCGTCTTTCATCAGGCGCTCGGCTTGACGCGGGTTCTGACGAATGGCTTCCAATAAATTAAGGGCTCCGCCGCCATAACGACGCCACAGTCGTTGGGTCAATGGCTCGCTGGAACCGTCGACCGTAAAACGGTCAAGATCCATCAATTTAGCCTGATGCAAAAATTCCTGTTTAACGGCTTCGCCATCCTCGCCAAACCATTTGAAGTGCGGAAAAGGCAGTTTGATACCCATTTTTCGCACTATTCCCGTGATTTCATTCCCCACATTGATGCAGTCTGTGGTCTTGCCGCCAAATATACTGATGTGTTGCTGAGCATAATCGCTATCGACCGCATGTTTGCGCGACAGTTTCACCCAGTCGGCAACGCCATCCCCGCCTTTTTGCGCAAGAGGACGCACGCCGCAACGTTCCGCGATAATGTCATCCTTAGTGATCGGCTTATCGAAGTCGAGCAGGGCATTTACGTTATCGAGCACAAACTGTCTATCCTGCTCCGTTACCACTACATCGGGATCGCTCACTTGAGTATCGGTAGTTCCGATCGAGGTTTTATTCCCCATTGGAATAACAAAAAACAAGCGTCCATCGCTGGCAAAGAAAGCCAGAATACGATTGCCTTTGGTTACTCGATTAATGATTAGATGTATCCCTTTGGAAAACAAATGCCGGTGCTCAGTCTTCTGACGCGTTTTGGTGTTGTGCGCATCCACATAAGGCCCGCAAGCATTGATGAGGACTTTTGCGCGAATCTCAAATTCATCACCACCAATCTTATCTTGCGCAGACACTACCCAACACTCGCCTTCGCGCCGAGCCGCCGTGGATTCCACATAATTCGCGGCTACGCAACCGTAATTCATCGCAGAACGAATAAAATTAAACACAAAACGAGCGTCGTTGTCGTACAGGTAGGCATCACTGTATTCAAACCCACCCGCCGCATTTTGGGTGTTGATGATGGGCTCGCGCTGCTCGATGGCTCGCGCGGGGAGCCACTCTGGCGCCATCGTGTAAAAGCGCCCAATTAACCAGTAAAAAATGGTTCCCAAATAGACAAAAAACGGTGGAAAGCGAAACCCTTTGGCGATGGTCGTCAAAAACCGAATTTCCTTTACCGTAGATGGGTAATTTCGCATCAGTTGATTGCGGCTCTTGCACAAACTATTCACAAGCCGATATTCATGCGTCTCCAAATACTTAATACCGCCCCATGCTAGATTCGAAGAATTGGAACTCGTGAGTCCAGCGAAATCGCCCTGATCAATTAGCGCTACCCGTGCACCCTTGGCGCTGAGCGCAGCCGCCGACACGGCGCCATTAATTCCGCCTCCAATCACAACGGCATCAAAATCTCGATGCGGCGCTTTCAGGCGCGCGATATTACTGTTACGAAGTTCCATACGGTATTGAGAGTGTCTAACTGGATTAATTACACGATTATCGTTGCGTTACAAAAACACGGTAATGGGTAATGGGATACGCGCTTGATTGCTCCCCATAACTATACCTACTTGCATGTGGTAAGCGGAAGAAAGCGCGCTCGAAGTTTAGCAAGCAAGAGAAACAATTTTGGCTAATCAGACACAGAGTCCATTTAACAACCTAGATTATCAACGACCTATTACATGTCTGCGACTGGTTGTAGAAATACAAGGCTGGTAAACACTCACTCAAACTCACATCAAGCACTGCCTTTATCGTAGCGCTTGCTGGTTAAATTGGTGACGGGTCGCTAAGTATGCATCCAGCATTTCGACGGTGGCTCTCGCTTGCGCCTCTTGATCGGGAATCGTCCTTAAAACGACGGACACAGTGCTCAACCAAAAATTCAGGTGTCCGAGAATGTCAGCCTCCTGCTTAATCGCGTCAATTATTTCAGCGGCTTCTGCGTTGCCAATATCACCAACACAGTCGGCGACTAACGTTTGTTGACGGCCCTTTACTTGCCAACAATGGGCCCACATTTGATCTTGCACATCTATTGGTATAACAGCGCGGACACGCTCGCGATACATAGGTAACTGCGCCACCACGATTAAAAAGTCTATTAAAACGGCAAACCAATTTTGGGTTTGTACATGGAGTGTGATGCGACGCAGGAGCATGAGGTATCGGAGACTAGATCAACATCCCGACATTGTAACTAAGATGGTATGCTTGCAGTTGATTTTTGGCTATGGCGATGATCGTGTCAGCACTGCCTTTTAATGAAAACGCGCATGAAACTAAATTCCGTTAACCAATGGCTCATTTTGTTCGCAAACCTCGGGGTCATCTTTGGACTTGCCGCCTTAGCGATCGAAATCAATCAGTCTAATCGCATCGCAGTAAGGGAGGCTCGAGAGAGCAACGCCGAATCAATGTTTGAGGTGGCCAAGCTGTTTATCAATTCTCCAGAACTTATGCAGCTGCAATTAAAATTGCGCGATCAAAATGCAGCATTAACGGAACTAGAGCGTGAGTACGCCAAACATTTGGCGGCTATCTATATTAGCATCTGGGGCAAGCTACGCATTCAACACACCACAGACCTGTTGCCGCGAGGTAGCTTACAGTTTGGCATCGATGGCGCGCAGCATACAATCCATGAATATCCTGGGTTAGCTCCGTTTGTTGGCGACTTCTTCAAACAACGAAACATTTCCCCGAAGGGAGGCGATGTTGTCTGGGATCCCATTTGGGATGCTCTAGAAGAAGTGATGTCGCGAACCCAATCAAACACGCCAATCAAGTGAGCTTTATCAATGAAGTGGGACCTCAGAGCCGGTCACTACGGTAGCGGCTCAGAATGACCGATTACATCGAAGCAACTTGTGGCAGTAATTTAAGACGCTTCAGGGTTTACGCGAATTCACTCCATGCACATCGTTTACCTTAGTAATAGACCCGAGCGCTTGCAAGCAAGCATCGAAAGTGTTGCTCGGCACATGCCATTTGTGCAGACCGCTACAGCATTGATCCCTCGTGCTGCGCTTTCGACGTTTCAAAGTTTATCTACCACAATCCCGTGCACATTCGTAATAGAAGAAGACATCGTTGTGCAGGCGGAGCTCGATGACATTCGCACACAGGACCATCAAAGTCGAAATTACCGGCTTCGGCACGCGCTAAGTGCACGCGGTGCGCTGCCGTCAGATTTTTTAATGGCGGACGACGATGCTCATGCGCTCAGAACGATTGATGAGGACTTTTTTATAGACGATCAGCGCTACCACTCTTATTACTTTTACGATCTACGTTATTGGCCGGGTTATAGAACGGACTTTGATCAAGGGCAAATGGCCACGGCCGTCGTGCTCCAGCAAGTAGAGCTACCAACGTTGAGTTACGCGAGTCACATGCCGCAGATTATTAATCGCGAGCTCTTTAACCAGGCATACACTTTTTTTGACCGCGCTGCGAATAGCGCCAGTAGGCAATTGCCTCTATGCGAATGGAGCACGTATTTTAATTACGCACGCATGCACGCGCCTGAGTTGTTTCATCCGCCCAGACCATTTGAAACGCTCTGTTGGCCCGAGCATCCACTCGCATGGCCAAAAGCATTTGAGCCCACGCGGTACAGTTTCGAGAACTACACTCCGTCTCTTTATAACAATAAGGGGCCATTTTCCAATCAATCCCTCGCGCAATTTCAAGGTAACAAACTGATTGCGTGGCGACACTACGAGTTGCACACGCGATTTCCTGAGCAATCAACCAACTGGCGTAAATGGCTTAACTGGCGCACCTGGTATAACAAACTAACACGCCACACTAGGATGTAAATTCGCTACCTAATGGCGCAAAGTTGTACATTTGTGAACGCTTGGATTACTCTTGCTGCTCGTAAAACCTCTAGGCGCGAATGGTTCTTTCGCGAGCGCCGCGACCAATGGGCCTCTCTCGACAACCCGCACCTTAACAATCCCCAGATAACTGAGGTCGCCAAACAGTTCGGCCCTAACACGACTTACCTATCCATTGAAAACAGCACTTATTACGGGCATTAGCGGGCAAGGCGGCAGTATCTTAGCCGCGCAACTGCTCGCAAAAAACTATCGAATTGTGGGCACCTCGCGTGACGCATCGGTCTGCGATTTAAGTACCCTTGATTCGCTCGCCATAAAAGATAATGTGCACGTACATTCATTGGATTTGATGCGCCACGACAGTGTGCATGAATTGATTGATCGATTGCGTCCTGATGAAATTTATCACTTAGCGGCGCCGTCGTCAGTGGCTCGGTCGTTTCAAGAGCCCGCCGACAGTATAAAAAGTATCGCCATTTCAACCGTCAACATTCTAGAAGCCGTTCGGCAAACCGATCTCAATATTCGTTGCTTTGTGGCCACATCCACCGAGATGTTTGGACATTGCGATCAGCCCATTAAAGCCAGTTCAGCGCATAAACCCATGAGTCCCTATGGCATTGGGAAGAGCTGTGCACACTATCAGGTAGGGAACTACCGCAATGCCTACGGCATGTATGTCTGTTCAGGCATTCTGTCTAATTTTGAATCGCGTTTTCGCCATCGCAACTACGTTACGTCCAAAATAGTCAACACTGCCTGCAAAATAGCGTTGGGCGAAGTAGACAAAATTGAGCTAGGAAATTTAAGCATAGAGCGCGACTGGGGTTCGGCTTGGGACCACATGCATGCTGCCCAGTTAACCCTTCAACAAGCACAACCGCGCGACTACGTAATAGCGACAGGGCAAACCATCAGCCTAGAATTGTTTTTAGAATTAGCTTTTGCATTGCTCGGTTTGGACTATCGACAACACTTAATTCAGAGTAATGCCTTATTGCGCCCGCTGGATATTCGCAGCACTGTGTGTGATGTAGACGAAACCGCTGAAGCGCTAAATTGGCGGGCGCAACACTCAGTAAAAGATGTCTTACACGAGATGATGTTGGCAGAACTAGGCGAGCATGTAGGCGGTGAGCGGGCGATGCAAATGTTTGCCGACGCTCGACAAACACCGACTGGACAAGCCTGTGGGACTTAGCGCGTTCTTGATTCCGACCACAGATGCTTAAACGTTTGACGCATGATCAAAGTACTGCATAGCTGTAAAGTATTTTTACCTGTATCGGGCGGAGTGCAGCGTATTGTCTCCAACATCACGGAAGCATTACGTTCATTTGAACACACGATTATTACCACTGGCGATGATGGCTGCATCACCCACGAAAAGCTAGGCTCGACGACCATACGACGCAGTCGCTCGTACTTAACGTTGGCCTCTATGCCCATAGCACCCAGCCTACCCTTGCAACTAATCCGAGCCGCGCGCAAGGCCGATGTGATCGCAGTGCACTACCCGTTCCCACTGGCAGAATTGGCCACGCTGTTCATGCCTTGGCGGCGACCGATCGTAGTGCATTGGCATTCTGAGGTGGTCGCACAAAAGCGTTTACGTTGGCTGGTAGCACCGATTACGTTGCTGCTTCTGTGGCGTGCACGAGCGATCATCGCAACGTCTGACCACATGCTAGAGCACTCGTGGCTGCTGCAACGTGTGCACCAAAAAGTTCACTTCATCCCCTATGGCGCCAAAGCGGCACGCCGCGCGAACTCCAAAGCAATTGAGCACTTTTCAGTAGACATCCCGAACCAGCCGTTTGTGCTGGTTGGACGACATGTCTCATACAAAGGTATTAAACTGGCCATTGCAGCGATGCGTCGAGTTGATGCACGCCTACACATCTATGGCGATGGACCGTTGTTTGAGCAACACAAATACTTAGTAACGGAGATGGGCTTGGAGCGCAAGGTAAAGTTGTTCCCGCATGCAAGCGATAAAACCATCGAAAAATCGCTGGCTTCGTGTTGTGCCTTATTAGTGCCGTCGGTCACGGTTAACGAGGCGTTTGCAATCGTACAACTTGAAGCGATGCGCTATGGTAAGCCAATTATCAATACAGCCCTGCACTCTTCGGTGCCTTGGGTAGCACGACATAATAAAGAGGCGATTACCGTTCGACCCAATGATGAAGATCAACTGGTACTTGCCATGCAAAAATTGCTCAGCTCGCCGCAGTTAAGGCAGCGACTTGGCAGCGCAGGCTATAAACGCTTTCAACAAACCTTTTCGATGGAAGAGTTTGCAGCTCGACTGACCAAGGTGTACCAACACGCGATCAACAACTGAGCCATGCGTTCGATAATTTTTCCGCTTGCCAATATCAGAGCACCGTTAACGGGAATCGGCCAGTACTCAGCAAACTTAATCAGCGGGCTCATGGCGTCGCCTTTTAATTCGTCTACTACGGTCAGTGCCACGCTCGGAAGAAGAATGCTGTCCAATGAGGCATTAGAGCAGCATCTGCTGAGTCTCAGCAAAGCGGTTAATAATCCTCAAGCTCGAAAGAACCAGTTTCGCAGCGAATTAGCCCGTCTTCCTGGCGCACGCGGCCTCTATCTACACTTGCAACGTCGAGCACTCGCGAGGCATCTTAAAGAACCCGTGGCACACCCGCGCGTAGTACACGATCTCAACTACCTTACCAACCCAAGCAGTCGTTGGGCGGCTAAAACGCCGCTAATCTATACCATTTACGATCTATCGCATTATCGCTATCCGCACACCCACCCCACGCATCGCGTTCGCTACTTAGAACAATTTTTTACTCGGCTTAGCAGGACTGATCATCCAATCATTACGATCAGTGAGTTTTCTAAGCGGGAACTAGCAGAGCTATATGGGATCTCTTTAGAGCGCATTACCGTCACTCCATTAGCCGCCGACAAGCACTTTTTTTCACGCTCTGACGCTCAGCGCGTACTGAGTATTTATGGGTTGACCAAAGGACGCTACTGTTTGGCGCTTGGCACTCGGGAGCCGCGCAAAAACCTAGCAACTACGCTTCTGGCATACGCTCAGCAAACGCACTCATTTAAGCAGCAATACCGTTTGGTGATTGCCGGCGCTCCAGGCTGGCAACATGGGCCGGTTGAGAGTGACATTAAACGCCTACAGGCAGCGGGAGAACTTGTCTTGCTCCCCTACGTGAGTCAGGCTCACTTGCCGCATCTATACAGCGGTGCGCGCATGACGCTGTTCCCGAGCTTGTACGAAGGGTTTGGATTACCCATTATCGAGGCTATGGCATGCGGAAGCCCTGTTGTAACTTCAGATGGAGGTGCGATGCGTGAAGTAGCGGGTAGCGCCGCCGTCACCGTAGAACCACTTAATGTTGACGCACTGAGCGCAGCGATGCGAGTGCTTGCGGAAGGCCCTGATTTTCACCAATATCGCCAGAAGGGATTGGCTAGAGCGAAAGAGTTCAGCTGGGACAAGTGCGTGCAACACACCCACGCCTTGTATCAACAATTGGGGTAAGTTAGTTTTGACGAGCAACCATTACACTAATTACTAGCCTAGTCTAATTACTCACCTAGACCAGGCACAAAAGACTCATTAAAAAGCAGCGCGTTGGGATACAGAGCTTGCAGCTCTGATACGGACAGCGATTGGCTATGAGCCTTATCATGTGGCTGCAAGCGCGCTGGACATTCGGCCATTATTTCCGCCCCGGTGGCATAACGACCGTGATTAATAGCAATCGCACCTGTGGTATTCCACGCGGCTTCAAACTGCATACCATCTACCTCGTCCCTACTTTGGATGCCGTATACATCAAATAGATTAATGGCCGTGCCATCTTGGGTGTGCGGGCGTCCGTCGCCACAATAATCTGCACGCACTAGACGCGTGCAAGCTTGATGCAGTTGCAGCATGGGCAAGTCCGAGGAGTCCAACCACGGCTTATACCCCCACCGAATGCATTTTGCCAGCACGCCACTGGTACAGCCAAACGAGATTTTTG
>CAYOXK010000043.1:20630-20973 GCA_964407915.1 uncultured Gammaproteobacteria bacterium | reverse complement strand
CTCCCGGTTCGCGGTCCGGGCTTCTCCGGCCAATGCATGATAATTGGGCACGGCCACCCGCCTGGCGATCTCGAACGCGCCGTACAGCGACAGCAGCCACAGCGTCGCCAGAAGCAGCCGGACCCGGCGCCGACGGCGCGGATCGATGCGGGTGACGATGAGCGAAGCGTGGTAGTCGGACATGCCTGGACGAGTCGGGGCGGAGCCGGCGGCGCTTGCGACCCCGGCTGCGTTGTGGACGGCGCTTATAGTCCTGTGGATTCACTTGCGTCAAGGATCGGCACTGAGGCTGACACCTCGGGCAATGGCAGGCGGCCTGGACGGCCCGCTCGCGCGTTAGACT
>CAYOXK010000043.1:0-20620 GCA_964407915.1 uncultured Gammaproteobacteria bacterium | reverse complement strand
CCTTGCTCCCGCGGCAGCATCGTTTCTGACTCAAGACAATATAGCGAATGCTCTGGCTCAAGGCTTTTCACATCATCTTCCTGGTCACCTGGTTCGCCGGGCTGTTCTATCTGCCGCGCCTGTTCATCTACCACCTTGAAGCGCACGACGAGGCCAGCCACGCCCGCTTCGTGACCATGGAGCGTCGATATCACTCATTCGTTTTATTTCATGCAGGTGTTCTCGATTACCATTAATCAGGTGTCATTGGCCGCCTTGATTATCGCCCTTGGCTTACTCGTGGATAACGCGATAGTGATCGTTGAATCTATTTTGGTAAAACGCGATGAAGGCATCCCACTGCGAGAAGCGGCCGTACAAGCGGGCGGTGAGTTATTAACCCCGCTGCTAGTCTCCTCTTTGACCACGGCGGCCGCGTTTATGCCCATCGCGTTGGCCGAATCGGCGGTGGGAGAATATACCTCCGATATATTTTATGTGGTGACCATCGCACTCCTAACTTCTTGGGTTTTGGCCATGGCTTTTTTACCTATATTATCCACCTATGCGATGCGCGGCAGCGAACCGCAATCACTTGAACAGAGGGAGTTACGCGCCTACACCCTGTATAAACGCTATCTGCTTTGGACACTCAAGCACCGACTAATTACGCTATTGGGAGTGATTGGACTTTTTTGGTTCGCATTAATGATGATGTCCTTCGTGCCCGAAAAATTTATTGAAGGCTCGGAAGATCCGGTGTTTACGGCCAAGCTAGAGTTGCCGCTAGGCAACTCCATTGAAACAAGTGAGGCCATGGTTAAGGAGTTAGACGCGTTCTTAATTGATGAGTTCGCACCGCATTTCAGCCCAGATAGCGCTGCAGAACTCAGCGAGCACACATCCGAGGTAACTAAAGACGATGCCGAAAAACCATTGTTAACAAGTTGGGCGACGTTTATTGGCGAGGGAGGGCCGAGATTAACACTTGGACTGGACCCTCCTAATGAAAACCCAGCCAATTCGTTTATGGTAGTTAATACCCTGAAAGGCGAGCACGTACAACCGATCATCGCGGCGATCGAGAAGTTTTTAACGGAGCGTCAGCCCGATTTATCCAAACAAGTTTCTGCGTTGGAGAATGGTCCGCCTGTGGGTTATCCCATCATAATGCGCGTACAGGGCGAGAACATTGAAGATCTATATCGCGTAGCGGAAGAAGCAACTGAATTGCTCTATGGTCATCCACAGGTGCAATCCGTGAAAAATTCTTGGGGCTTGCCTACCAAGAAATTGTTAGTCTCGATTAGTCAGGAACGGGCGCAAAGAGCGGGGGTAACGAGTGACGATGTGGCTTACTCGTTGCGCGCTAATTTACAAGGACAAAAACTGTCTGAATACCGCAATGAAGATGACTTACTGCCGATTTTATTGCGAGCGGATATTCGCGATCGTGAGGACATCAGCAAGCTTGATGGGCTCAGTGTTTTTTCCAGTTCTAGCAATAAAGTCGTACCTTTGAGTCAGGTTGCTGATGTGCAACTCGCCTTTCAGCCCGGCGTGATTGAACGACGAGATCAAATTCGCACGCTCTCACTTAAGACCCAGCTTAAACCTGGCGCCATCGCCGCCGAGGTAACCAATGAACTGGTGCCGCAAATGATGCGTGCTAGCGAATCCTGGCCGGATGGAATCACCTTTGAAGTTGGTGGTGAGAGTCGTGAGTCAGACGATGCTGCGTCGTCTATCGCCGAGAAGCTGCCCATTGCGTTCATGTTGATTTTGCTGTTGTTAGTTTCGCAGTTCAATTCAATACGCAGCCCCATTATTATTTTGGTTACGATTCCACTTGGAATGATCGGGGTTACGCTTGGATTATTGCTGTTACGGTCTACCTTTGGATTTTTCACGATACTTGGCATCATCGCGTTATCGGGAATCATCATCAACAATGCGATTGTCTTGATCGACCGAATCAATATAGAGCGACGGCAGCTCGGCAAAGCCGCTCCGATTGCAATTGTTGATGCGTGTTGCCAACGGTTGCGGCCCATTTTCTTGGCGAGTTGCACTACCGTGCTCGGTATGCTGCCCTTGCTGTGGGGCGGAACCGCCATGTTTAGACCGATGGCGGTGAGTATCATTTTTGGCCTAGCATTTGCGACGCTGCTGACCCTGTTTGTAGTGCCCATTTTGTACTCGTTGCTGTACCGTGTGCATTATTCAGACGCGATCGAGAGCTGAAGGGCTATATCGACGAAGAGTAATGAGTGATCTACCGCTTTCGACCATGCCAAAACCTCATTAATGCCAACAATCCCAGATTAAATTGCTTTAGCACTTTAGAACCCATAGCGCTCGCGTTAAAATAGCGCTCGAAATTAATAATCACCAAGTTCGGTGGAGACACAGTATGGCCAGAGGGATCAATAAGGTAATTATCGTGGGCAATTTGGGCAATGATCCAGAAGTACGTTACACGGCGAGCGGTGCAGCCGTTGCTACTTTGAGCATTGCTACTTCGGATTCATGGAAAGATAAGAACACTGGTGAACAGCAAGAGCGCACCGAATGGCATCGAGTGGTAATGTTTAATCGCTTAGGTGAAATCGCTGGAGAGTATTTGCGTAAGGGCTCGCAAGTGTATATCGAAGGTAAATTGCAAACGAATAAGTGGCAAGACAAAGAGGGGCAGGACCGTTATACCACCGAGATTATCGCCAACGAAATGCAAATGCTAGGTGGACGCGGCGGCGACGCAAGTGCCGGCAGCTCCCCCATGCAGAACCGACCACAATCTAATCAGGGGTATTCCAATCAAGGGCCACCTCAAGCTGCTTCAGCCAATAGTCCGCACTATGAGAGGCAAGGTAGCAGTGGGGGCGGTCAGTCGGCGCCCATGGATGTTTTTGACGATGATATTCCATTCTAATTCAGAAGCGTCGAACCCATTCACTGACTATAAGACTAGGCATTGTTTGCGTTAGACGCTACTCCCTATTAGACCCGCTTGCTTACGAGATAGAAGTTAGATCGCTCGGCATTTAAATGCGGCCGCTTCAGTGGTGTTGCAATATTGACAAACCTTATGACAAAACGCCTATTCTTTATTGCGATACTGGTGCTGTTTAATTACGTGGCCCTCGAAGGTATTGCTTATGCTTTCTATCTCGTTAAATACGGCGCTTATAGTCCCACTAATTTAGCGTCTCAACGAGCCGACATTTTAGCATCCGCCGACAAGGGCCCCGCATTTGCGCCGGGTGGAACGGTGCGCGATCAAGTCGTCGCTACCGAAATCACTCATCCCTATGTGGGTTATATTACCGAAGGTCGCAGCCGTAAACCCGATTGCGATGGAGACGGCTATGAGTGCTTTACGCGTTTGAGTACCGCGCTTGACGAGCCCGTGCCCAAGCGGGCAGACGGCAAATTTATCGTCGGCGTGTTTGGTGGATCGGTGGCTGTGGGTACCATCAATGCGAGTTCCCCTGAAATTTATGCTCGCGCTTTATCCGCTGCGCTGCCAAAGATAGGCCACAAGACCGTTGAAGTAGTCGGCTTGGCTGCGGGCGGATACCGCCAACCACAGCAGCTATTGATGCTTAACTACATGTTATCGCGCGGTGCGGAATTCGATCTATTGATCAATCTCGATGGCTTTAACGAAATTGCCATTCCTTCGTCCGAGTACAAACGGTCGGGTTTACACCCTAGTTTTCCGCGCTCTTGGGAGTTTAGGATTGGGCGCGAAAATTCCCCTGAGTTTATGGATGTATATGCGCGTAAAAGTGCGCTAGATGCATCTTTACAAAAGGCGGCTCGATTTGCGAACCGACCCGTAGTTAAGTACAGCCCTTTATCAAATTTGATTTGGAAATTGCACAGCGGTTCGGTGCAGAATCAGCAGGCTATGCTCGTCACAGAGTTGCAAAACCTCAAGTCAGAATCCCGCCCACGCGAGTTTATGGTGGAAGAATTGGGGCCCGAGTGGCCATTTACCGATTGGGGTGAGTTTAATCAGCATTCGATTGAGCGTTGGATGCGCTCATCCTATTTAATGCACGCGGTGGCCACGGCCCATGGCGCTAAGTATTTTCATTTTTTGCAACCGAACCAATACGTAGCGGGTAGTAAAGTATTAACAGCACGCGAGCAACAAATCGCGATACTCAAGGGCCAAGGGTATGGCGAACGGTATCGCTTGGCTTATCCAATGCTTCAGGAGCAAGCGGCGTGGCTGCTTGATAACGACGTAGCGTACACAGATCTAAGCCAGGTGTTTGCTGCGGAATCGGGGGATATTTATATCGACAATTGTTGTCACGTTAATGAGCGCGGATCCGATTTAATTGTAATGGCAATGGCAAAAACTATTGGCGCCGCTTGGTAGTCTTGCATACACTGTCGCTCGCTAACAAACGCTATTGAGTCTACTGCATTTTTTTTATTTCATGAACAAAGCCCTCTATGCCAATATCTAATCATCCCCACAAAGGTGGGGAACCGCCAAAACAGCTCGGTAATCGTGCTTTCGGGCTTATATTTGCCGCCATTTTTATCGTTGTTGCAGCCTGGCCGGTGCTGTTTGGTAAGGGCTTGCATGCCTATCGGGAGTGGGCCGTGATCGTTGCAGCGCTGTTTGCTGTCCCTGCACTTGTGTATCCCGCTTGTTTGCAGCCATTAAATAACTTATGGACTAAGTTTGGGCTGCTCATGCATAGCATTATTAATCCTTTGCTTATGGGGTTAATCTTTTTTATCGCGGTTCTACCGACCGGGATGATTATCAAGTTATTGGGTAAAGACCCGATGCGACGTCGAATCGATGCGAAAGCTGAAACCTACTGGTTAGCTCGAACAGATTCGGAATTTAGTGAAGAGCGTTTTAGAAATCAATTCTAATCTTTAAAAACCTATTTAAATCAAATCTTTAGAGAATAATCATAATGGAACTTATAAAAGAACTATGGCAGTTTATGCGCGCCAGAAAAAAGTTTTGGTTGCTACCTATTATTGTTTTTAGTTTAGTGATTGGCGGCTTAGTCGTATTTGCTCAAGGCTCAGCGCTCGCGCCATTTATTTACACGTTGTTTTAAATAACGTCTGCCTAAAAACGCAATTACGGCCCGCGGTTGGTCTGCATACTATGAAAATTCTAGGAATTTCGGCTTTTTACCACGATAGCGCTGCGGCCCTTATTGATGGTGAAACCATCGTCGCGGCCGCGCAGGAAGAGCGCTTCACGCGCATCAAGCACGATCAGGCATTTCCAATTAATGCGGTGGAATATTGTCTAAGCGAGGCAGGGTGGAGTCTTGAGGACCTTGATCAAATCGTGTTTTTTGAAAAGCCGTTTATTAAGTTCGAACGCTTGCTAGAAACCTACGTGGCGTTCGCACCACGCGGTTTCACATCGTTTCGCGCGGCGTTGCCCTTATGGGTAAAGGAAAAGCTGTTTCAAAAGCGCATTATTCGCGAGACTATGGCGCAGTTTTCTAAGCTCAGCGCTAATGGAACCGCTAGCGTCAAGGACATTGATTGGTCCAATAAGCTGAGTTTCTCAGAACATCACTTGAGTCATGCCGCGAGTGCTTTTTATCCTTCTCCGTTTGACGAAGCGGTGGTGCTAACGCTGGATGGGGTAGGTGAGTGGGTTACAACGTCACTGGCCATCGGTCGCGGAAATCAGTTGCAAATCGTTAAGGAAATCCACTTTCCTCACTCCTTGGGTTTGTTGTATTCCGCGTTTACGTACTACACAGGTTTTCGCGTTAACTCAGGCGAGTATAAGGTTATGGGGCTTGCTCCCTATGGTGAACCCAAATATGTCGATCTGATCCTAGAAAACTTGATCGACGTTAAGCCAGATGGTTCATACCGTTTGGATCAGCGCTATTTCAATTACTGCACTGGCTTGACCATGACGAACAAGCGCTTCGACGCTTTGTTCGGACGGCCCGCCCGCAAGCCAGACGACGAACCGCTTGAGCAGTTTCACATGGACATTGCGGCATCGGTACAAGCTGTTACCGAACTGATCGTATTACGCTTAACAGCCTCAATTGCTGAAGAGACGGGTATTCGCAATTTATGCTTGGCTGGTGGTGTAGCTTTAAATTGCGTAGCAAATGGCAAGATTTTACGGGCCAAGCACTTTGATAATGTCTGGATACAACCTGCAGCTGGGGATGCCGGTGGTGCTCTTGGCGCCGCGCAAGCCTACGTGCACCTTGCACGAAATTTACCGCGCACGGTGCACCCGCACGATGCCATGCAAGGTTCGTATTTAGGCTGCGCTTATAACGATGATGAAATTGCACAGCGACTCGACGCGGCGGGTGCTGTTTATGAGCGCCTACCGCATGCGCAAATGATTGCCCGCACAGCGGAGTATTTAGCGCAAGAGAAGGTAGTAGGCTGGTTTCAGGGGCGGATGGAGTTTGGTCCGCGCGCCCTCGGCGGGCGTTCGATATTGGGCGACCCGCGCTCGCAGACTATGCAAAAGAATCTTAATTTGAAGATTAAATATCGCGAATCCTTTCGACCGTTTGCGCCGTCGGTGCTGCGCAGTGAAGTGGCTAACTGGTTTGATCTAGACGGTGATAGCCCATACATGCTGTTGGTAGATCGCGTTCGCGAGGATAAATGCGTGGCGATGACCGAGGCGCAAAGTAAACTCTTTGGGATTGACCGCTTGAATATACCGCGCTCTGAATTGCCGGCCATTACTCACATCGATTATTCGGCCCGTATTCAAACAGTGCACGAGTCGACTAATCCAAATTACCATGCACTGATCAGCGCATTTTTTGCTCTTACCGGCTGCCCAGTCGTGGTGAACACCAGCTTTAATGTGAGGGGCGAACCCATAGTGTGCACCCCTGAAGATGCCTTTAATTGCTTTATGGGTACGGAAATGGATGTGCTTAGTATCGGCAACTTTGTGTTGCGCAAGGAAGCACAAGACATGCGCTTAAAGCGCGACTACAAGCATGCGTTTGCTTTAGATTAGGCTCTCCTCACGGACTCGCGAACAAAATAGTACCCTGTTCTTAGGCGGCCGTTATGCAAATAAAAAAGCCCTTAATCGTTTAACGATTAAGGGCTTTTTGCTGAAATCAGCTCAAGGCTGTTTATTGGCTCAAGGCTGTTTATTAGCTCAAGGCTGTTTATTAGCTCAAGGCTGTGGGGCTCGATCTATCGAACCCCAGCCTTGTTTGACCCGTTTAGCCAAATTGATTCATGGTATTGTCTTCGCCCGCCGCTTTAAGGGCCGCTTCGCCCGAAAAGTATTCTTTGTGGTCGTCGCCAATATTGGAACCCGCCATGTCTTGATGCTTAACGCATGCAAGGCCTTGGCGAATTTCTTTCCGCTGTACGCCTTTCACATAGGCCAACATTCCTTCATCTCCGAAGTAACCTTTGGCCAAATTATCGGTGGACAACGCGGCTGTATGATAGGTCGGTAGAGTGATCAGATGATGGAAGATCCCAGCTTGGGCCGCGCCGTCTCGCTGGAAATTCTGAATCATCATATCAGCGCGGTCAGCTAGCTCGGTGCCATCGTATTTCACGTCCATCAATGCCTCACGCTTATACGCCGAAACATCTTCGCCAGCGGTTACCATGGCGTCATACGCTTGTTGTCTAAAGCTTAATGTCCAATTAAACGAAGGCGAATTGTTGTAGACCAACTTAGCGTTAGGCACCACTTCGCGAATGCGATTGACCATACCACCGATTTGGCCGACGTGTGGCTTCTCGGTTTCGATCCAAATTAGATCCGCACCGTTTTGTAGACTGGTGATGCAGTCAAGCACACAGCGATCCTCGCCCGAGCCTTCTTTAAACTGAAACAGTCCGCTAGGAAGACGTTTTGGACGCACTAAGCTGCCATTTTGATGGATTACGACATCGCCATTGCGCAATTGCGCGGGCGTAAGTTGCTCGCAATCTAAATAGGCGTTGTACTGGTCGCCTAAATCGCCTGGTTTTGTGGTTACAGCGATTTGCTTGGTCAATCCTGCACCTAAGGAATCGGTACGCGCAACGATTACACCGTTGTCGACGCCAAGTTCCATAAAGGCGTAACGCACCGCGCGAATCTTGGCCAAAAAGTCTGCGTGAGGCACCGTTACTTTACCGTCTTGGTGACCACATTGCTTCTCGTCAGACACTTGATTCTCGATTTGAATCGCACAAGCGCCTGCCTCGATCATTTTTTTAGCGAGTAGATAAGTGGCTTCTTCGTTACCAAAGCCTGCGTCAATATCGGCAATGATCGGTACAACATGTGTTTCAAAATGGTCGATTTTGTCCTGGACTGCGCGCTCAGCAACAGCATTTTTAGCTGCTTTAGCCGCATCGAGTTCTTTAAAAAGATGGCGTAGTTCGCGCGCATCGGCTTGGCGTAGAAACGTATAAAGTTCCTCAATCAACGCGGGTACACTGGTTTTCTCATGCATTGATTGGTCTGGTAGCGGTCCAAACTCAGAACGCAGCGCGGCGATCATCCAGCCAGACAAGTACAGATAGCGCTTACTGGTAGTACCGTGATGTTTTTTAACCGCGATCATTTTTTGCTGCGCGATAAACCCATGCCAGCAACCGAGCGACTGAGTGTATTTTGCCGAGTCGGCGTCGTACTCAGCCATATCTTTGCGCATCACGTCCGCCGTGTAGCGCGCGATATCGAGTCCGGTTTGAAAGCGATTTTGCATGCGCATGCGCGCAGCATACTCGGGATTAATCCCTTCGAACGCCGAGCCGTTGGCCGCAATTAATTTGCTCGCCGCTTTAATCTCATCTTGGTAGTTTGACATGTTTAGTTTCCTGAATAGTTTCTGAATAGTTTTCTAGAGAGAATCTGAAAAATTCTTTGATGCAATTGAGCGCAACTCGCTAGCGAGCGTATTGCGGAGGCCAAAAGTATCTGTAATGGCGCGTTTTGAGGCCCTTGGCGAACCGCGTTGCTCGCTTTCCACTCCGATGGTGCGTACCATACCCGCAGATTAATGTTGATCAAAGCACAGTACTCCAATGACTACTATTCGTTTTTTGAATACCACTCAAGAATCCATCACTTTGGTCAATAGTCTAGACTGTATAAGCCCTATGAATGTCAATAATCAATGTTTTTGCTTATTTTTGCGCGATAATATCGACGATATCGCGTTATTTAACGGTAGAGTTCCACCTCACTTAGGAAGGCCGCAAACGGCCTCACCGAATCCACTTTATGCACTCTAAGCCTCTCGTCTTACGCTTAAATCAGAATTTAAATCCATGACTAAACTTACCGATCAGTATTTGCAAAGAAGCGAATTACACGTGGCCGCACCTCTTGTTCATTTTGTAGAACAGGAGGCACTCGAAGGGCTCAACGTCAGTCCAGAGCATTTTTGGCACGCGCTGGCACAAATTGTGAAGGACCTCACGCCCCAAAATTTGGCTCTACTCGCTGAACGCGAGGCGCTGCAGACACAAATTGATGCTTGGAACGTGACGAACGCAGGCGATTTTGATCAAGGTCGCTACAAGGCGTTTTTGCAACAGATCGGTTATTTGGTTCCAGAGGGTCCTGCGTTCGCAATTACCACTTCAGGGGTTGACGAAGAAATCGCCCATCAAGCTGGCCCACAACTGGTCGTGCCCACGGCCAATGCGCGATTTGCTTTAAACGCGACCAATGCGCGGTGGGGCAGCTTATACGATGCATTATATGGTACCGATGCTATTGCGTCTGATGGTGGGGCGCAGGCCGGTGGTGCCTATAATCCGGTGCGGGGTGATCGCGTAATTGGCTGGGCACGGCAATTTCTGGATGCGCATTTTCCGTTAATGAGTGCGCAAGGATTAGCCATAAGTCATACCGATGTAGTCGCTTATCGTGTGGTCAAAGCGCCAGCGGGTGAATATGCACTTGCTGCGAGCACGCCAACTGGAGACGGTGCACTAGCAACCCCTGCACAATTTGTGGGTTTTCAAGGTGAGCCTAACGTGCCAACTTCAATCCTTCTAACGCATAACGGGCTGCGGGCGGCGATCGAAATAGACGCTGACTCCCCGGTTGGTGCCACCGACAAAGCGGGCGTTAAAGACGTAACTTTAGAAGCTGCAATTACCGCCATTCAAGACTTTGAAGATTCAGTGGCCGCAGTGGATGCCGATGATAAAGTGGCTGTGTATCGCAATTGGCTGGGGCTTATGCGTGGCGATCTTGAAGATTCTTTTGAAAAAGGAGGCAAGATGATGACTCGGCGACTGGCCGACGACAAAGTCTATACCGGCGCGCAAGGCCAGCCTCTGGTTTTACAGGGCCGTAGCTTGCTGTTTTGTCGCAACGTGGGGCATCTAATGAGTAATCCGGCCATATTGGACGGCAATGGTCGCGAGATTCAAGAAGGCATCATGGACGCCATGATGAGTGTGATGATTGCGCTACACGATTTGCACAGTAAGGGGCCGCGCAAAAATTCTCGTACGGGCAGTGTTTATATCGTCAAACCCAAAATGCATGGGCCAAAAGAAGTTGAATTTGCCAATAACCTATTTAATCGCGTAGAGGACGCGCTAGGACTCGCAAGGTATACGATCAAAATAGGGGTGATGGATGAAGAACGCAGAACCACCGTCAACTTAAAAGAATGCATTCGAGCCGTGCAGAACCGTGCAGTGTTCATTAATACCGGTTTTCTAGACCGTACTGGCGACGAGATTCACACAAGCATGCTGTTGGGACCTATGACGACGAAAGCGGGCATCAAACAGCGCGCTTGGATCAAAGCCTATGAAAATTGGAATGTTGATATAGGGCTTGAGTGTGGGTTAAGCGGCCGGGCGCAAATTGGTAAGGGCATGTGGGCTATGCCCGACGAAATGGCGCAAATGCTCATTGAGAAAATCGCACATCCTCAGGCAGGTGCAAATACCGCTTGGGTACCATCACCCATCGGTGCCACGCTGCACGCTACCCACTATCATCAAGTGGACGTTTTTGCAGTGCAGAAAACGTTGGCACAGCGCACGCGCGCATCGTTGGACGATATCTTGACCGTACCGTTGCAGCATGCTGACGAACACTTCAGCCCAGAAATAATACAGCGCGAGCTTGATAACAACGCGCAAGGCATCTTGGGATACGTCGTACGCTGGATTGATCAGGGCGTAGGGTGTTCCAAAGTGCCCGATATTAACGATGTGGGTTTGATGGAAGATCGTGCGACTCTGCGCATTTCCAGCCAGCACATAGCCAATTGGCTGCAACACGGATTAACCACGCGCGAACAAGTATTGGCAACGTTTAAGCGCATGGCGGCGGTGGTTGATGCACAAAACGCGCACGATCCCAATTATGTAGCGATGACGGATGCGTTAGACCAAAGTATCGCTTATCAAGCAGCGCTGGATTTAGTCTTTAAAGCTAAGGAACAACCGAGCGGCTATACCGAACCGTTGCTGCATCACCATCGTTTACAGCTTAAAGCGATGCGTAAAGACAAGAGTTAGTGACAGGAACTTAAAGGTAAGGGCGCACGGTAGCGATAGTCCGTGGCGCCTTTCCTCTTAAAGGCAGGGGGCACTCACGAGCGTATTGTAGAAAGCAGATTATAAAAAATTCGCGTAGTGCGCGAGCAAGCTCATGGCGTGACGACTCGGCGGGTGGTAGCATTCGACCACTGTTAATCCTTGTATATCTAGACATGTCCGAATCTTTGCAAGACCAGATCAAAACGCGCCTCGCGGCCGTTATTGACCCGTACACGCAGCAGTCTTTAACTGCCAATAATGCGCTGGTATCACTTGAGGTGAACGCATCGACGGTTGCCTTGAAGTTGCGTAAAGGTTATCCCGTCGAGTTAGTGTATGAGAACCTTAGCCAATTGATTCATCAAGCTTTGCGCGATGTGGTGTTTGCGCAACGGGATCTCGAAATTGAAATTGAACAACGCATTATCTCGCACTCAGTGCAACAAGGCACGCAAGCCGTTGCGGGCGTAAAAAATATTATTGCGGTCGCCTCGGGCAAGGGTGGAGTAGGCAAATCCACGGTTTCAGCCAATCTTAGCTTAGCGTTACGTAAAGCGGGTGCTAACGTGGCGATTCTGGATGCCGATATTTACGGACCCAGCCAGCCGCGTATGTTAGGTGTGAGCGGCAAGCCAGATACCCTCCCGAACAAGATGCTCTTGCCTTTGCAGAGCATGGGCATAAAGATCATGTCGATCGGCTTTATGATTG
The DNA here is from genome assembly GCA_964407915.1 of uncultured Gammaproteobacteria bacterium. GTDB lineage: Bacteria > Pseudomonadota > Gammaproteobacteria > Arenicellales > Arenicellaceae > Arenicella. The sequence continues at coordinate 8,398 of CAYOXK010000043.1, read as the reverse complement.
AAGAGGACACGCCGATGATTTGGCGTGGCCCCATGGTCACCCAAGCGTTAGAGCAAATGTTGCGGGGTACGTCCTGGAACAACGACGGCGTAGAGGTTGACTATTTAATCATCGACCTACCACCGGGTACGGGTGATATTCAGTTAACGTTATCGCAAAAAGTGCCGGTAACCGGGGCCGTTATTGTTACCACTCCTCAAGATATTGCCCTGTTAGACGCGCGCAAAGCGGTGAAGATGTTTGAGAAAGTGTCGGTACCTATTTTTGGCGTAATCGAGAACATGAGCGTGCATATTTGCAGCCAATGTGGGCATCAAGAGGCCATTTTTGGCTCGCACGGTGCCGAACTGATGGCCGAGCAATATAATTTGGAATTATTGGGTGAAATTCCCCTAGAGATGTCCATTCGCGAGCAGTCGGATTCGGGTAAACCCATTGTTGAAGCTTTCCCAGAATCTGATGCAGCGGCTATTTTTGTACAAGTTGCGCTGCGGATAGCGGGGCAGTTGTCGATGACAAAACGCGACTTCGCTTCTAAGTTCCCTAATATTGTAGTTGAGAAAGCATAGATAACCCTCTGATAATTATGAACAATGAGTGATAGCACAATCGGCAAGCTGTTTAGAGTTACGACCTATGGCGAAAGCCACGGGCGAGGGTTAGGGTGCATCGTAGACGGGTGCCCACCGGGTTTAAGCTTGTGCGAGGACGACCTACAGGGCGACTTAGATAGACGCAAGCCTGGCCAGTCGCGGCACACCACCCAACGGCGCGAAGACGATGAAGTGACGATTATGTCGGGGGTGTTTGAAGGCAAAACGACTGGCGCTTCAATTGGTTTGACGATTGCTAATACTGATCAAAAGTCCAAAGACTACAGTGCCATCATGGATAAGTTTAGGCCTGGCCATGCGGACTATACTTACTATCACAAGTACGGTAATCGCGATTATCGCGGCGGTGGTCGTTCGTCAGCTCGTACCACGGCAATGATTGTGGCGGCAGGGGGCATTGCCAAGAAGTATCTGTACGAAAAAGCCCACATCATAATTACTGCCTATTTGGCGCAGATGGGTGATATTCATGCCGACGTTGTTGATTTGGCTGAATCGCGCAATAACGCGTTCAATTGTCCCGATGCGCAGAAAGTGCCCGCATTGGAAGCGCTCATCACGCAATTACGTCGCGAAGGCGACTCGGTGGGCGCGCGCGTGTCGATCATTGCTCAGAATATGCCCGTTGGGCTGGGCGAACCGGTGTTTAATGAACTCGATGCCGATCTAGCCAAAGCACTGATGAGTATCAATGCCGTAAAAGGCGTTGAAATCGGTGCCGGCTTTGCCTGTATTGAGCAACGTGGTTCTGAGCATCGCGATGAACTATTCCCTGATGGGTTCGCCAGCAATAATGCGGGCGGTATTTTAGGGGGAATATCCAGCGGACAAGATGTTTTGGCGAGCATTGCCCTTAAACCTACTTCCAGCATTACCAAGCCTGGGAACAGCATCAATATTCACGGTCAAGCCGTTGAAATCGTCACAAAGGGACGGCACGACCCGTGCGTGGGTATTCGCGCAGTACCCATAGCCGAGGCCATGACCGCCATTGTGATAATGGATCACTACCTGCGCCATCGAGCGCAAAACTTGGATGTGAGCGGGCTCACCCAACCCATAGCGGCGCGTCGGCCTGGCCATTAACGCTCGATTTAGGTAGCCACTTCGACCAAGGTTGTACAGGAGAATGGTGTTATGAAGATCGTTTATTGGCTACGACAGGATTTGCGAATTGCGCAGAACCATGCATTGCACCATGCCGCATCGATGGGCGAAGTTTATCCATTGTTCACTGCCCCCCAGCATCTAGGCGGTGCTTCAAAATGGTGGTTACACCACAGTTTGCTCGAACTGATAGACGCTTATCGCGACCACGGCATCACAGTAACGTTAAGAGAAGGTGATCCGATAGAGCAAGTTGTGACTCTGTGCAAAGCGATTCATGCCGACTACGTTGTTTGGAACCGTGTTTATACCCCCGACGGGATGGAGTTAGGGCAGCGATTACACAATCAACTCGAAGCCTCCGGTATCGCCCATCGATCGTTTAACTCTCAGTTGCTCATTGAGCCCACTAAAGTTTTCAATAAGCAAGGCACACCATTTAAAGTGTTTACGCCATTTTGGCGACATTGCCGCAGCTTCCTAAAGGCTCAAGATCCGCTCAGTTCACCGCAGTTGCGTGCCCAGTCGGTTGATCCATCCATCGCGTTTAATAACCACGCCCTCACATTGCAAGACCTGCATTTAACCCCGAGTAAACCAGATTGGGCTGCGGAGTTTACTCAATATTGGAAGCCAGGCGAGCAGGGCGCTCAGGTGCAGTGGCAGCGTTTTATGCAGTCGAATGTAAATGCTTATGGTGAGGCAAGGGATTTTCCCGCGTTGGGCAAAACATCGGGGCTGTCTCCCCATCTCGCTTGGGGCGAGATTAGTCCCGAACAAATATTTGCAGACTGCGTTGCCGCTATTGAAACGGGCGAGGCAGATGCTAACAATGCCAACAAGTTCCTGTCTGAGATTGGATGGCGAGAGTTTTGTAGTTACTTGCTTTGCCACTTCCCGCATTTGCCTGAACGCGCCTTTAACGCGGCATTCGATGCCTTTCCTTGGCAAGTTAATGACACCTATTTAACTGCTTGGCAACGGGGTCAAACAGGGTATCCAATTATTGACGCAGGTATGCGCGAACTTTGGCACAGTGGCTATATGCACAACCGCGTAAGAATGATCGTCGCGTCCTTTCTGACCAAGCATTTACTGTTAGATTGGCAGGCGGGCGCTGCTTGGTTTTGGGATACCTTGGTTGATGCCGATTTGGCCAATAATACGGCTGGATGGCAGTGGGCCGCCGGCTGTGGCGCGGATGCAGCACCGTATTTTCGAATTTTCAACCCAATACTACAAGGACAAAAGTTTGATGCGGAGGGTGTCTATGTGCGTCGCTGGGTGCCTGAGCTAGCGCAGATGCCTAAGAAGTGGTTGTTTACACCGTGGGAGGCACCAGCAGAAGTGCTCAGCCGTGCAGGCATACAGTTGAGCGTGCAGTATCCGCGTCCCATTGTCGATCATAAGGCTGCGCGCGAACTAGCGTTGGCGACCTACAGCCAGATGAAGTCTAGCTCTAGCTGAGCGTTCGCTTGGTCGGCAATTTCAAGTAATCAAGTAATATTGAAAGCGTTTAACGCTCCGTAATAAACTAAACGTGATGAACGATTCTGCCTCAAAGTCCACAGCCAGTCCCGAAGTTGGTCTTGAGCCGCTCGACGATGATCTTATTCACGCTTTGGGTTTCAGCCAAGACGATCTACTGGCGCTGACGACTTGGGAAATGCCATTTGGTAAATATGCTGGGCGCAAACTGATCACTCTGCCTGAAGAATATCTGTTTTGGTTTCGCGCTCAAGGTTTTCCAGAAAACCGCCTTGGCAAGCTTATGGCCCTATGCTTAGAGCTCAAAATTGAGGGGCTAGACAACCTATTAAAGCCACTGCTAAAACCAGCAGACTAGCGATAATCAGCGCATTACACATAGCCAAGCCTGCAGGCTCTTGCCTGTGCCCAACGCGTGTAAAATGTATCTGCGATCGGGCGGATAAGTGGCCAACGCAGTGGTTTAAATAGCCAACCAAGCGGCGTATAAGACCAAGCGGCAACGGTTGCATCCAAACCTAATAACCAACGGCCCTCGGCGGTGCGCAAATGCAGAACTGACAACAATTGCGTGGTCGCGGTGAGTCCCGGAGTCTCAATCGGAGGCAATTGCCATTGGCTTAAATCGCTGGTGTGGATATCGAGCAAATGTAAGTCGGGGCGCTTGAGACGAGTCAATAATCGCATTTCTTTGCTGCACAGTGCACAGCGGCCGTCATAAAAAAGTGTCGCAGACATGTTTGAACCGAGGGGGTTAATGGCGCCAACACTGGGAGCATAGCTCAGGCCACAGAATTCCTTGTGATACGCATAGCCAAAAGCTAGACTTAGGCACAAATACGATAGAGCTAACCGCAGTTGTGCTCATAGAGTTGGCGTATTGCGTTAAGCGGCGTAGGGCAACGCTTATTCATGCAAACCAACTGCGTAACAATAGACGTCACTTACTAGCGAGACGTCAAGCTTTTAAAAGAAGTTACTACTAATAAAAAAGGTAAAAAAATGACAGGTGCTCGCGAGCAATTCAGATCTAAATTGGGCTTTATTTTAGCGGCGGCTGGTTCGGCCGTTGGAATAGGTAACTTAGTGGGTTTTCCCGTAAACGCCGCGAAAAGTGGTGGGGCTGCCTTTTTGCTTATTTACGCTGTGTTCGTCGTGTTTCTGTGTATTCCCGTGATGATGGCCGAAATGTCCCTTGGCCGCCACACCCAACGTAACCCTTTGGGGGCTTACAAATCCGTCGCAAACGGCGATAAACGCTGGGGCTTAGGCGGCTGGTTGGCGCTCATTACCCCATTTATGATTGCAGTGTTCTACCAAGTGTTAACCGTGTGGCTCTTGGGCTACTTCATTGGGGCGGCCACTGGCAATCTGGAAGCGATGGCGCAGCCGGGATACTTTGCTGAGTTTATTAACGGCAATGGGGTGTTCATGTACTTAGTGATTTTAACCCTGTTGATCGGAATCATTTTGAACTCAGGTGTGCAAAACGGGATCGAACGCTTAGCAAAAGTATTGATGCCGTCGTTGTTCGTAATGCTGCTCGCGCTCACCATTTTCGTTTTAACCCTGCCCAATGCCTTAATCGGGGTGAAGTACTACCTGATTCCAGACATTAGCAAAATTGGGCCAGAAGTTATTTCTAATGCCTTAGGCCAGGCGTTCTTCTCATTGTCTTTGGGTATGGGCATTCTAATTACTTATGGTAGCTACGTAAGCAATAAGGAAAGCATCAGTGGTGGTGCAAAAACCGTGGCTGCGGTCGACACAGCCGTCGCGTTTTTTGCCGGTCTTTTGATTCTGCCTGCGATCTTTATTTTTAACCCTGCGACTAACCCGGATGAGTTGTCGAGTTCATCGGTGTCGTTAGTGTTTACGTTTCTGCCAAAAATATTCTTGTCGCTACAAACCATGGTGGGATATTTCGGCGCCAACCTATTTGCCAGTGTGTTTTTCTTGCTCGTATTTTTTGCTGCGCTCACATCCCAGGTGTCGATTTTGCAGGTGCCAATTTCTGCGTTTCAGGACGAACTCAAATTCAGTCGCTCCAAGAGCGTTTGGGCGCTTGGCATTACCAGTATCCTGCTGGTGATAGCCTGCACAGTGTCGTTTGGCAGGGTAGAGTTCTTCACGCTATTTGCCAATTATGGCGGTGCTGATAAGTCATTTTTCGATTTGGTGTACGATATTTTTTACGACACCATATTGCCGCTGAATGGCTTTATTGTTTGTCTGTTCGTCGCCTATAAATGGCGTTTAGCGCGCTGGGACGATGAAATGGCCATTGGTGACCCTAAATTCATGGGTTCGTTCACGCATCGCTATGTCAACTTTGCACTAGGCACTTTTATTCCCGTTATCTTGCTCGCCGTGTTTGTTAACACTGTGTGCATCAAATTTCTTGGGTTCAGTCTGATCGGAGCGATGGGGTAAATAAAAGCATGCTGCGCTATTGATCGTCGCTACGTGTACAGCACGAACCGGGTGTACGACGCTAGCCGGTTTTTAGAATTCGGCGTTGTTCACGTTGCCAATCTCGTTGCTTGATAGTTTCGCGTTTGTCGTGTTGCTTTTTACCACGTGCTAAACCCACCTTGAGTTTGGCACGGCCGCGCATCCAATACAGCTCGAGCGGTGCGAGGGTATAACCAGCTCGCTCTACTTGACCAATTAAGCGACTGATCTCGTAGCGCTTCATAAGTAATTTACGTTCGCGCACAGGATTAGGGTTGACGTGCGTAGACGCCGAATTTAACGGGGTTAAATGCGCACCGAGTAAATACAATTCACCATTTTTGATAGCGACATAGGCCTCTTTAAGATGAGCACGGCCTGCACGCATGCTTTTCACCTCCCACCCTTCCAGCGCGACACCTGCCTCGAATGTTTCTTCAATAAAGAAGTCGAAGCGCGCCTTTTTATTGCTGGCGATGGTGTTGTTCGGAGTTGATTTCTTTGGCTTAGCCATTTGCTTGAGAGGGTATAATCAAAACGTGGATGATACTCCGCTCGCATAGAGACATAAACCAATGACGCTAAAAGAAGGGCTAAAACCAGCTAGAAAGCGAACTACGTGGGGTTCCTACGGGGCGTTTTTGATTGCCGCCATTGGTTCATCAATCGGATTGGGCAATGTATGGAAGTTTCCCTACGAAGCCGGTATGCATGCTGGTGGCACATTTTTGCTGATTTATTTGCCGAGTGTAGTGCTCATTGCGCTGCCGCTAATGGTTTCAGAACTCATGATTGGGCGAATTGGTGGCAGTCATCCGGTTAAGACTATGCGTACGATTGTCGACCGCTTACGACTTTCATCGCTTTGGCCTGCGATTGGTTGGCTCGGCATGGTCACCAGCTTAACTGTGTTTTCGTTTTACAGCGTTGTGGCTGGCTGGACGCTGTATTACGTAATGCAATCAGCGTCAGGTGCCTTCCAGGATATGCCCGCGGAGGTTGTGCAGCGATCTTTTCAGGCGCTGTTAAGCGATACCGATCAACTGATGATTTGGCACAGTGTTTTTGTGCTGGCGGTAGTGGCTGTGTTGTCATGGGACATCCGCAAAGGCCTCGAATTGCTCATGCGCATACTCATGCCGATGTTTATCGTTGCCGTGGGGTGGTTGTTTTATTTTGCCGCGGATGTGGGCAATATGCCCGCAGCCATGGAGTTTATGTTTACCGTGCGATGGGAGTTCTTAAACTTTGAGCTCATAGTAAGCGCCATCACTCAGGCTTTGTTCTCTATGAGTATCGGCATGGGCGTTTTGATGATGTACGGCGCTTATTTGTCAGATCATCGCCCGCTCATCGGGGCGGCCGTAATAATTACTGTTTTTGACACAGCCATTGCGCTAGTGATGAGCGTTTTGATTTTCTCGATTGTGTTTGCATTTGGAATGCGTCCTGACTCAGGTGCCGGCCTTATTTTTGAAACGCTACCGGTTGCCTTTGCGCAGATGCAAGAAAATAGCGTAATCGCCAGCACGCTTTTTTTCGGCTTAATGTTCGCTGCTGCGCTTTTCTCTGGTTTTGCGCTGCTCGAACCTGCGATTGCTTGGTTGGTAGAACGCTATGAAATGAATCGCCGCTCCGCCGCATGGCTAGTAGGTCTCATCGTATGGGCCATGGGCTTGCTCTCGGTATTCTCGTATAGCAATTTAAATTTCGCTTTTTACTATTTTGGCATTGAACGCACCGGTGGCTATTTTGATTTTTTCAATATTCTCGCCATGCACGTCCTCATGCCACTCACCGCCCTGCTCGTTGCCCTGTTTGCGGGATGGCGTATAACACGGTCGATTAGCCTAGAATCTTTGCAAGTGAGTCCTGGTTTGGCCTTCGTGATCTGGCGCGGACTAACGCGCTATATTGCGCCCACTCTGTTGACTATTGCGTTGCTTGTTGTGCTGTTTGTGCCGGCATAGCTTGGCTTGTAGGACGGTTGAGATGCTTATCGAAAAGTCGGCAATTGTGCCTTACTCGGCCGCGCAAATGTTTGACGTGGTCACGCACGTTGAAGCGTACCCAACATTTTTAGAATGGTGCTCAGCTGCGCAAGTGAAGCGGCTTGCGGACGATGGTGAAGGTGCGCATGTTAATATTGCGACGTTAAATATCGCCTACAAGCGATTGTCGATGGCGTTTAGCACTCGGAATGTACATCGACCCCACAGCTCTGTGGAAATGGAGTTGGTGAGTGGCCCCTTCCGATATTTACAGGGACAATGGAGTTTTGCTGAGGTGAGCGAACTAGCCAGCCATGTGAGTCTAGCGATGCGGTTTGAGTTTAGCAACATTTTGACCCGTGCCGTTTTAAGTAATGTGTTTGAGCAATTAGTGGCCGCACAAATGCAAGCGTTTGCGCAACGTGCCAAGCAAGTATATGGCTAAGCGCTTGTTCGTACTGTGCTGGGTCAAACAAGATAGAATAAGGGAAGGGAAAAAATGCTGAATAACATTGCAGTGTCGCTTGTTTATGCCGAGCGCGAACAACAATGGGTTTACGAGACCCAGATGAGGCGCGGCAGCGATGCGCGCGAGCTCATAGCAGCTTCTAATTTTTTAAACGATATATCGGCCCTCGTACACTGTTCAACCGACAAGCTTGAGCTCGCTGTGTTTGCACAGAAGATAGATTTGGACCATTTATTGGAAGAGGGCGATCGAGTAGAAATAATTCGTCCCTTGCT
>CAYOXK010000042.1:10203-21106 GCA_964407915.1 uncultured Gammaproteobacteria bacterium | reverse complement strand
AAGGGTACTCAATCGCAATTACTTTGTGCACAGGCTCACTGCATACAGGCGATGACGTGTTTACGCTATTTCGTTGCGTAAAACGCTCTTATAATGAGAGAAACGTGGCCCTAGCGAACACAGCTGAACATTGTTGAACATTGCTGAATAATGACTTCGCCTCGCAAACTGTAAGTTCAGACCATTAAAACTATGCACACCAAAACCATCGAAGATATTGTTGAAAGCTTGCAGCACAAGCAGGGGCCGCTCTTGCCAATCTTGCATGCAATTCAGCATGAGCGTGGCTTTATTCCCAGTGACGCAGTCGCGATCATTGCCAAAAAGCTCAACCTATCGCGTGCCGAGGTGCACGGGGTGGTGAGTTTTTATCACGACTTTAAAACGGCACCGACCGGTGCCAATACGGTACAAATCTGCCGCGCCGAAGCGTGTCAATCGATGGGCTCGGAGCAACTCGAAGAGCATGCTAAACGCAGCCTTAATTTAGACTGGGGCGAAACCTCAACTGATGGGCAGATCACGTTGGAGCCCGTTTATTGTTTAGGTAATTGCGCGTGTTCTCCGTCGGTTCGTATTAACGATTCGGTCTACGCGCGGGTTGATCCAGCACGGTTTGATGCTCTGATTGCCGAGCTTGCGCCGCAACCCGCAGCAGTGGAGAGTGCACAATGATCAAGCTATATCTTCCACAAGATACCGTCGCTTGTGCGTTAGGCGCCAACCAAGTTGCCGACGCCCTTAGCGCGGCTATTGCGCAACGTGGTTTGGATGTGCAGTTAGTTCGCAACGGCTCGCGTGGCTTGTTTTGGTTGGAGCCATTGCTCGAAATTGAGCAAGACGGTACGCGTGTCGCCATTGGCGAATTCGCTGAGGCACAGGTGAGTGCTCTGCTTGATGCACTCGGCAGTAGCACCGATGCGGCCAAGGCGGATGCAATAAAGGCCCTCGAGCAACTGCCTGGCTATTTGGGCGACATAGAACAACATCCCTTTCTGCACAAACAAAATAGGCTCACCTTTGCGCGTGCCGGGCTTGCCGACCCCGCGTGTTTAGAGAGTTACCGGGCGCTGCACGGGTTTGCGGGTCTGGAGCGCGCTTTGCAATTGCTGCCTCAGGCCATTGTGGATGAAATAAAAGAGTCGGGCTTGCGCGGACGCGGTGGCGCTGCGTTCCCTACGGGTATTAAGTGGCAAACCGTATTGGATACACCTGCCGAGCAAAAATACATTGTCTGTAATGCCGACGAAGGCGATTCGGGCACGTTTGCCGATCGCTTACTCATGGAAGCCGATCCGTATCAATTAATCGAAGGCATGGTGATAGCGGGTTTGGCGGTTGGGGCAACGCAAGGTTATATCTATTTGCGCTCTGAATACCCTAAAGCGGAACATATGTTGAATACCGCGATTGATCGCGCTGAACAAGCAGGCTATTTAGGCAAGGATATTCTCGGCTCAGGCAAGTCCTTTAATCTGGAAGTGCGGCTAGGCGCTGGCGCGTATATCTGCGGTGAAGAAACGTCTTTGCTCAATAGCCTAGAAGGGCAACGTGGGATAGTACGCGCCAAACCGCCGTTACCGGCCATCGCTGGGTTTTTGGGCCAGCCGACGGTTGTGAATAATGTACTAACCTTGGCGGCGTGCTCGAGTGTGCTAGCCGATGGCGCCGAAGCTTACAAAAACTTTGGTATGGGGCGTTCGCGTGGCACGCTCGCGTTTCAGCTTGCTGGCAATATTAAACGGGGCGGGCTGGTTGAATTGGCGTTTGGCACCACGTTGCGTGCACTGGTAGAGGAGTTTGGTGGTGGCACGTATTCAGGTAAACCGATGCGCGCCATTCAAGTAGGTGGCCCACTTGGCGCGTACTTACCTGCAGCTCAGTGGGACACACCTTTGGATTACGAGGCGTTTGCCGCGCAAAAGGCCATGCTCGGACATGGTGGCGTGGTGGTGTTTGACGAGTCGGTCGATATGAGTAAACAAGCACGCTTTGCCATGGAGTTCTGTGCCGTTGAATCGTGCGGCAAATGTACCCCATGTCGCATTGGCTCGGTGCGCGGCGTTGAAGTGATCGATAAAATCCGCAATGGTACTGATGCGGCTAACAATATGATTTTATTGAAAGATTTGTGCGATACCATGGAATATGGGTCACTATGTGCCATGGGCGGTATGACGCCGTTTCCGGTGCGCAGTGCCATTGAACATTTTGCTGACGATTTTTCGAGCAAGTAGCTGGAGCACGATGCGCGCGACGATTAGGCGCAGCATGCAGGCCCACACCCCATTAGTGAGATAGGTGATAGCAATGAAATTTTACGAACCCCAAGCCGACCGAGGCACTCCCGCTAGCCAAGCCACTGAGTTGGTGAGTTTAAATGTAGACGGCGTAGCGGTTACCGTACCGAAAGGAACATCGGTGCTACGCGCGGCGAGCGAAGCGGGTACAAAAATCCCCAAGTTGTGCGCTCGCGATTCTCTCAATGCCTTCGGTTCGTGCCGTATCTGCGTGGTCGAGATTGAAGGCCGTCGCGGCTTTCCCGCTTCGTGTACTACACCAGTGGAAGCCGGCATGGTGGTGCGCACACAAACGGACGCGATTGCCAAGTTACGTCGCAATACGATGGAGCTGTATATATCCGATCACCCCCTAGATTGCCTCACCTGTGCCGCGAATGGCGATTGTGAGCTGCAAGATACGGCGGGCGAAGTTGGCCTTCGAGCCGTGCGTTATGGGTATGCAGGCGCTAACCATTTAGACGCGGCTAAGGATGAGTCCAACCCATACTTTACCTTTGATCCCGCTAAATGCATTGTCTGTTCGCGTTGTGTGCGTGCCTGCGAAGAAACACAAGGCACATTCGCACTCACCATCGAAGGCCGCGGTTTTGCTTCAAAAGTAGCGGCGAGTCAAGGCGAGGCCTTTTTTGACTCGGAGTGCGTATCGTGCGGAGCCTGTGTGGACGCTTGCCCCACGGCCACCTTGAGCGAAAAGAGCATTATTGAGAAAGGTATTCCAGAGCATAGCGTTACCACCACTTGTGCCTATTGTGGCGTTGGATGTGGCTTTAAAGCCGAAATGAAGGGCAATGAAGTGGTGCGCATGACGCCGTGGAAAGACGGTGCGGCCAACGAGGGGCATGCCTGCGTAAAAGGCCGATTCGCGTTTGGCTACGCCACCCACAAAGACCGAATTACTACCCCGATGATTCGCGACTCGATTGAGGATGCGTGGAAAGAAGTAAGCCTTGACGAAGCGGTCGAGTTTGCGGCCAAGCGGTTGCGCGCAATTCAAGAGCAGTATGGCCGCAAGAGTATTGGCGCCATTTCGTCGTCGCGTTGCACCAACGAAGAAGTATGGTTGGTGCAAAAAATGGTGCGTACTGCGTTTGGCAATAACAATATTGATACCTGTGCGCGCGTTTGTCATTCGCCTACGGGCTATGGACTCAAAGTGACGCTTGGCGAATCGGCGGGTACGCAAACGTTTAAATCGGTGGCGAAGGCGGATGTGATTATCGTAATGGGGGCTAATCCAACTGATGCGCACCCTGTGTTCGGCTCCCGTTTAAAGCGGCGGCTACGCGAAGGGGCTAAGTTAATTGTGATTGACCCACGCCAAATTGAACTGGTGAGCGCGCCCCACGTAAAAGCCGATTACCATTTGCCTGTGCGTCCTGGCGGCAATGTGGCCATACTGAACGCGCTTGCTCACACGATCGTGAGCGAAGGCTTGCAGGATCAAGCATTTGTAAACGCTCGGTGCGAAGAGCCCGCCTTTACGCAATGGTTAGAGTTTATTCAAGACGAAAAGAATTCGCCCGAGTCTACCGCCGTTCATACTGGCGTAGACCCCGAGCAACTCCGAGCCGCGGCTCGGCTATACGCCACGGGTGGCAACGCCGCGATTTATTATGGATTAGGGGTCACTGAGCACAGTCAAGGATCAACTGCGGTGATGGCCATTGCCAATCTTGCGATGCTGACTGGCAATATTGGCCGCGAAGGCGTTGGGGTAAACCCTTTACGGGGTCAAAACAATGTACAAGGCTCCTGCGATATGGGTTCGTTTCCGCACGAGCTGCCAGGCTATCGACCCGTTGGTAACGACGCAGTACGCGCCACCTTCGAACAGTACTGGGGCGTGCAGCTCGACAACGAACCAGGCTTGCGTATTCCGCACATGTTCGACAGCGCTCTAGACGGCACTTACAAAGGTTTGTATTGCCAAGGCGAAGATATTGCGCAGTCCGATCCGAATACACAGCATGTAGAAGCGGCGCTCAAAGCGATGGAATGCGTGATTGTGCAAGATTTGTTTTTGAACGAAACCGCCAAGTTTGCGCATGTGTTTTTACCGGGTTCATCGTTTTTGGAGAAAGACGGCACGTTTACCAATGCGGAACGACGCATCTCCCGTGTGAGCAAAGCGATGCCGGCTTTAAGTGGGTACGAAGATTGGCAAACCACGCAGAAACTTGCGAACGCGCTGGGTTGCCAGTGGGGCTATCAACATCCTGAAGAAGTCATGCAGGAGATCGCTGCGCTTACTCCCAGTTTCACCAACGTGACCTATCAACGCATTGCCGAGCAAGGCAGCGTGCAGTGGCCTTGTAACCCAGATTCCGAATACGGCACGCCCATCATGCACGTAAACGAGTTTGTGCGCGGCAAAGGACATTTTGAGGTTACAGAGTTCGTGCCCACTACCGAAAAAGTCAATCGACGCTTTCCACTGTTGCTTACCACTGGGCGCATCTTGTCGCAATATAACGTAGGCGCACAAACCCGCCGCACCAATAATTCGCAATGGCACGGTGAAGATGTAATCGAGATCCATCCGGCTGACGCAGAGCATCGCGGCATTAAAGAGGGCGATTGGGTTGGGGTGAGTTCACGCATGGGCGAAACGGTATTGCATGCCAAATTATCGTTGCGGGTGCAGCCTGGTGTGGTTTACACCACGTTTCATCATCCGATATCGGGTGCCAATGTGATCACTACTGACAACTCAGATTGGGCGACCAATTGCCCTGAGTACAAAGTGACGGCCGTGGAGCTTTCGCTCGTCAGTGAACCGTCTGCGTGGCAAGCTCGGCAAGTAAAATTTGATAAACAACAACAGTCCCTGCTCGCGCAATCGCGACGACAATGAGCAGCGAGTCCGAGCGCCAAAATCTATCGGGCATTGTTAGCGTTTCCAAGGCGGTTTGGGAAGACCAGCAGATAACGGCCACCGAAGACTGGACGGCGGCTGAGACTCCCATTGCGTTTGAATACAATTGTGTTTCGCATGCCGTGATGATGGCGACGCCCGCAGACCTAGAGGATTTTGCGGTTGGATTCAGTGTAAGCGAGGGCATTGTTACAACCGCCAGCGACATTCTGGATATTGAAGTGGCTGAGGTCGACGGGGGTACCGTCGTCTCTATGATTATCGGTGCCGAGCAGTTAGAGGCGCTCAAGCAACGTCGACGTAGTTTAGTCGGTCGCACGGGCTGTGGTATCTGTGGTGCGGAGACTATCGCTGATGCCCTGCGCTGGCCACCACGCCTAACGTCTGCTGGTCCCGTCGTGCAGCATTGCGCCGTGCAATCCGCCTTAACGCAGCTGGCTGAATTGCAGCATCTTAATCAGGCTACGGGCGCTATTCACGCTGCGGCTTGGTGTGCTGCTGATGGTAGCATTGAGTTAGTACGCGAAGATGTGGGGCGGCACAACGCGCTTGACAAGTTAGTCGGCGCACTACTACGTAAACGGGTTGGGGCTGAAAACACAAATCCAATGGATCTAGAAAGCGGTTTTGTGCTTGTTTCATCGCGGGCAAGTTACGAAATGGTGAGTAAAGCCGCGGTGCTTGGAGCCACGATTCTAGTCGCGGTGTCGGGCGTTACTCATCTGGCCATACAAATGGCTGAAGCCAGTAATCTCACGCTCGTGGGATTTTCGCGTCCGGGCAGGCATTCGGTTTATACCCACCCAGAGCGATTACGCTAGCTTCGCCAATTTTTGCAAAGCCTTGCAGCGGCTTGCCAGCTTGGCCCGACTATTAATTGTCTATTGGATCGATATCGGTTAGTTGTCTAGCAGATCGATATCGAGACGGCCTTCAAAAATAAAATCCATCGCGCAAGGCTTGCCGCTGCACACAGCGGGTTTGAATTCCGTAGCGGCCAATACCGTCGAGACCACTCGTGTCACCGTATTGCTGGTCGTTTCGTACATCATTACTTGGCCAACTTTGCCGGTGGCGTCAACCGATGCGATTGCCATAATGTTTCCTTTTTGAATTCGCTTGTATGCGAGCCCAGAAATGTGTTCCCACAAAGGGAATAAGCCTTCTTTAGGGAAGGGTGGCTCATCGCCCTCGGGCATATTGTCGTAGTTCGCTCTTATTTTGGCTTTATCGTCCGCGCTTAACTGTTCATATGTGGCGTTTAAGGGCAACTCAGAGATAACGATTTCCGGCCGTATACGAGTACCAGTCATGCGATCGCCTAGTACTACGTACACTGGCTCTTCCACGATCTCTGTTGCGAATGTTGTGGCCGTGAACAGTAACGCTGAAAGTGCGATAACGAGACTCACCGCTAGATTTGCTTTGGGTTGGGTGTGGAAGTTGTGCATAGTGTTATTCGAACCTGTGTGGATGATTGTTGGACTATAGATGACTACTTAGACGCAAGTTCGAGTATTCCAGATTCATTAATTTACGGTTTTTTAATAAAGAAATGAAAAATGCCCAACGGGCAGGCCCGCTTGTGGCCAACCCGCCGCACAAAATTAGGGTCAGATATCTCTGCGCAACTACGATGAAGGACTGATTTACTGGGGCTTAATGACGCTTACCAAATTGACCATGTAACGAAATGAGCCTGGCATTGCTTGCCCATCTTTTGGGTTTGTTGAGCGCACGGTAAAAATAGCGTCGTCTTGCTCGCAGAGCATTGGTGTTTTTGTCACGTTTACTGCATCAATGGCCGCCACAAATACGACAATGCTCGGCGGTTCCTCTGCGCAAGCCTTACCGTGACCGAGTAAGCGAATCGTGTACAGGCCTAATTCGCCAGAGTGTATGCTTGAACGAATACTGCCCCACGTTATTTGGGTAACCGCATCGGCACTGACCGTGCCTCCGCCGAGCGACGTTAATTTTGTGGATTGATTCGCAGCGTGTGGCTGTGCAGATAACTCTGCAGATACTCGCACAGACTGACCGCTGGCTTTTTCTTGTTCGTTTTTGGCGGGATGTGAGGCTGAGGCACAGCCTAAAAGGCTGTAGCTAATTGCACACAATAGAATGAAATTGCCAATAATATTGATGCGCTTTGTCATGGTATTTTCAGGTAATTAACTTTAAATTGAATTTTAAGGATCACACACCGTAATACAGGTGATTCAAAATGTACCCCAGAAGGACCAACTGTAATTGGGTCTGTAGGCTTTATTTACAAGAAACGACTGCAGCTGTCGCGGTTGCACGCTTCTAATCCTGCTTCTATCAAGGTTGCTCTTGATGTTGCTATTGATGTTGTTATGACATGCTTGTACGCGCATTTGCCGCCCAATAAAGTGCGTTTTTTTGCGCGAAAATTTTAACGGAAAGGCAGCGCAAGGTGATTTCGCTTTTCCTAATTTTTGATCTGCTAGACTATAAACTAATTTTAAACTCACACGGTGATCCCATCATGAATATACCTAGTGAAAATCGTCAAGTGGCATGGAGTGCACTGATTAATCCTGCACGTTCACTTCCTAATTGGGCTCTATTACTTTCGTCTCTTGCAATCTCAGTCTCTGCGTTGGCGGAAGACGCTTTTGTGTACCAAACCACACCGGTAAAAGACGGCATTACTATGCTGCACGGCGCAGGCGGCAATATCGCAGTGCTCGAATCTAAGCGGGGCCTGTTGGTGGTGGATAATGGCTTTGAGGTGAATAGCTTAGCCTTGGACACTGCGCTTGCGGCGTTCTCCGCGCCCGCTCAATACGTAATTAATACGCACTGGCATGGCGATCATACCGGTGGCAATGCCGAGTTAGGCGATGAAGCCACTGTATTTGCCCACACTAACGTGCGCGTGCGCATGTCTAAAGGTAACGAGGCATTTGGTGCGAAGCCAGCCGAGCCCGAAGCCTTACCCGTGGTGACTTACGAGGATGGCGTCACCCTCAATTTTGCCAATCAAACGGTTAAAGCCATGCACTTGCCGTCAGGACACACCGACGGTGACACCGTGGTCTATTTTGAGCAAGCCAATGTTCTGCACACTGGGGATCACATGTTTGCGGGCAAGTTTCCATTCATTGATAAAGACTCAGGTGGCACGGTTGATGGTTATCTCGCGAATGTGCAAACCATTATCGATATGATCAACGCTGAAACGATTGTGATTCCAGGGCACGGACCTTTGTCGACGGTGGCCGATTTGCAAACATTTAAAGCGATGATCGAGACCACGCGTGCTGAAGTGGCCGTATTGAAGGCCAAGGGGCTGTCTTTGTCGGATGCTCAAGCACAAGGTTTAGATGCAAAATGGCAGAGCTGGGGCGATTTTTTTATTAAAGAGGATCGTTGGATCGCTACGTTATGGGACTAACAAAGCCATAATAAGTGCCGTTCCGACTTTAAGCCCACCCATAAGTGCTCCAATAACCTGGGCAAGCAGTCGCTTCATCTTTTTAACAAACTCAGCCGATGCGAGTGATCGCATCGGCTTTTGCAACACAATAAGTCGTTCGTTGTGCGTTCTGTTCCGGTATGCACACTGAAAATTATTTTATAAACCCATGGCCGTTTGAATAAACGCGACCACCTACGCAGAGAAGCTTTATGTCTACCATTGTTAATCGACGAGATACTGATTTCGTTATGTATGAAGCGCTTGAGTTAGAGCGTATCTTGGCAAGCGATCGCTACGCAGATTACGATCGCGAGGCCATTGATGCCATCATGGATTTAGCGCAGTCGGTGGCTGAAGACAAATATCAGCCAAGCGCGGGACATTTAGATGCCAACGAACCCAAGTTTGTGAGCGGCAAAGCGGTTACCGATCCTGCCACTAAACTAGGTTTAGAGGCTTATAACGAATCCGGCTTGTCTTTGACAGGGTATGCCGCCGACATTGGTGGTATGCAGCTGCCGTGGATGGCCCACCAGGCGGTCAATGCGATGTTCACATGCGCCAATCCGGGCATCGCGAGCTATTCGTTTTTAACGCAAGGCGCCGCGAACATGCTGTACGAAGCCGGTTCGCAGGCATTAAAAGATAAGTACCTGCCGAACATGGTCAGCGGAAAGTGGTGCGGCACGATGTGTTTATCCGAGCCGCACGCGGGCTCTTCACTCGCCGACATTCGCACCAAAGCGGAGCCCGTTGGCGATGGTACGTATAAGCTTAGCGGTACCAAAATGTGGATTTCGGGGGGCGATCAAGATCTTACCGAAAACATTATTCATATGGTGCTTGCCAAGATTCCGGGTAGCCCGGCTGGCGTAAAAGGTATTTCGCTGTTTTTAGTGCCAAAGATGCGCGTGAATGATGCCGGCGAAGTCACCGAGCACAATAATATTGCCTTGGCCGGATTGAACCATAAGATGGGGCATCGCGGCACCACCAACTGCTTGCTTAACTTTGGCGAGGGCGGTGACACCCTAGGCTTCTTGGTCGGTGGTGAAAATCAGGGCTTGGCGACCATGTTCTTGATGATGAACGAAGCGCGCATTGGCGTGGGCATGGGCGCGGTACAAAGTGCGCTCGCGGGATATTTGTATTCGCTCGGCTATGCGCGGCAAAGACCACAAGGCCGACCCATCGGCAACAAAGATCCTGAGTCACCGCAAGTAATGATCAGCGAGCATGCTGATATTAAACGCATGTTAATGGCGCAAAAAGCGGCGGTTGAAGGTGCTTACACATTAATTAATTACTGTGCGCAGTTAATCGACGACATCAAGCTTAGCGAAGACAAGCAAGAGCAAGATCGCCTGAACCTATTATTGGAACTGCTCACCCCCATTTGTAAATCTTGGCCTTCTGAATATTGCCTTGAGGCCAATAAGTTAGCCATTCAGATTCTGGGAGGCTATGGTTACACGCGTGAGTACCCCGTAGAGCGCTTCTATCGTGATAACCGGTTGAATCATATTCACGAAGGCACTTGGGCTATCCATGGTATTGATATTTTAGGTCGCAAAGTGCGCATTGCGGGTGGGGCGGCCATGCAAATTTTGGCCGAAGAAATACAAGCCACTATTGCCGCAGCGGCGCAATACTCCGCTTTACAAGGTTACGGCGACCAATTGGTTGCTGCGTTAGAGCTGGTTGAGAAAACGCTGAGTGCTGTGAGTCAGTCTAAAGATCAGGCCTTAGCACTAGCAAATGCGACCTTGTTTCTCAATGCCATGGGGCATATCGTGATCGCGTGGATGTGGCTCAAGCAAGCGATTGCGGCCAGCAAAGGTCTGGAGAATGGCAAGGCAGCGGATCAAGCCTTTTATCAAGGCAAACTTGCAGCTAATCGTTATTTCTTTAAGTACGAACTACCCCGTATTCGAGCAGATTTAGACATTGTCGCGAGCTTAGACGATACCTGTCTATCGCTGAGCGCCGAGCATTTTGTTGGCGTGTAGTGGTTTAGAGTACCCGCAACAGTCATTATAAAATTGGCGTCGCGAATGTGCAGCGCCGCATATTGAGGAGAAGTTTATGAAAGACGCAGTTATTGTTTCTACCGCCAGAACCCCCATAGGCCGCGCGTTTAAAGGTGCGTTCAATAATACCAAGTCACCCACGATGGCCGCACACGCAATTGCGCATGCAGTCAGCCGCGCGGGTATTGATCCGGCTGAGATCGACGATGTGATCATGGGTTCAGTGCTCAACGCTGGCAGCGCCGCC
>CAYOXK010000042.1:0-10193 GCA_964407915.1 uncultured Gammaproteobacteria bacterium | reverse complement strand
GTGGCGCGTACGGCCTTGTTGGCGGCGGGGCTACCTGAATCGGTAGCGGGCCAAACAGTCGACCGTCAGTGTTCGTCGGGCTTAATGGCAATCTCGATGGCGGCCAAGCAAATTATGGTGGACGGCATGCACGTGGTGGTTGGCGGCGGACAAGACAATATCTCCGAAATTCAGCAAAAGTATTTTGAGTGGAGCTCGCAATGCCTTGATGAAAATGTGATTGCGAAGTCGCCGCATGCTTATATGCCTATGCTGCAAACAGCCGAGTTTGTGTCAAAGAAGTATAAGATCTCCCGCGAATCACAAGACGAATACGCCTTTGCCTCGCAACAGCGGACGGCAGCGGGTCAGGCGGCGGGTAAGTTCGATGACGAAATTGTACCCATGACGACGACTCAGGCTATTTTTAATAAAGAAACCAAGGAAGTCAGTTATGCCGATGTAACGTTAAGCAAGGACGAGGGCAATCGCCCGCAAACCACTTTGGCCGATTTGCAAAACTTAGGGCCAGTGCTTGAAGGGGGCTGTGTAACAGCGGGTAATGCCAGTCAGTTATCTGATGGGGCTTCCGCGTGCGTCGTTATGGATTCGAGTTTGGCGCAAAAGCGCAATATCGAGCCCCTCGGTATTTATCGAGGCATGGCAGTGGCCGGCTGCGAACCCGAGGAAATGGGCATCGGCCCCATCTACGCGATTCCCAAATTGCTGAAGGTTCATGGTCTTAGTATTGGTGATATTGGTTTGTGGGAACTTAATGAAGCGTTCGCCTGCCAAGTGTTGTACTGCCGCGATCAGCTGGGTATCGACCCATCCATTTATAATGTGAACGGTGGCAGTATCTCGATTGGCCACCCCTATGGAATGACGGGTGCTCGCACGGTTGGTCACGCACTCATCGAAGGCAAACGCCGCGGTGTGAAATACGTGGTCATTAGCATGTGCGTTGGAGGTGGTATGGGCGCGGCTGGATTGTTTGAAGTGGCGTAATCGCTACAATTTCGATTTAGCTAAAAAGGCAGCCATTTGGCTGCCTTTTTTTGCTTGCTGTGCCGCTTCGCTCTCAGCCATTGACATGCTAATCATCGCGTACAGTGCGCAACACCAAGGTTTCTGAAATTTTATCTTGAATCGCTTGTCGATTGGGGTCCCAGAAAATTTGCATAAAGCCCAATAGGCCCGTTGCGAGCCCAGCGCTGTAGCCACCGTAGCGACCAAAGCTAGACCACAAATCAAGGGCTTTACCATCAATGCTCACCACGCGCATGCCAAACAACCATTTACCCAGCGTTTGACCATTCCACCAAGCGGTTAAGACACTAAAATAAACGGCTGCCCAACCAAAGCTGAGGCCTAGATCCTGTAAGAAGCCCGTTGCCCACGCCACAATACCTACGTCTGGAACTGCGTCCGCTTGCGCGACTTCATATATCTGCAGTTCAAACATCAATTCAGAGAAACCTACGTCTTGCAACTCTGCCGCGAGCAATTCTTTGCTTGCCAACCACTCAAACAAATCACTCACAATTTCGTTAGCCTGTAAATGGCTATAGCCATCCTCCACGAGCGCTTTCACAAAGACGCTAAAAAAGGCGATGTCGCATTCAATTTCGGGTGTACACAAAGGCTGCCCGTTGGCATTTTTGAGAGCGGCGAGATTTATACTGAGTGGAGGTTCTGCCGTGCTTAGTTCGTAGTTTAAATCTGGTTCATCACGATCCAGATCCACCTCTAATTTAATCCCTAGAACTTGAGCCTTGGATGCCGAACCATCGGCCATGCGCATGAGCTGAATTTGGAAAGCGAGCATCAAGGCCGAAACAAGCGCTACAAGTATTAAGAAGACTTGCGCGCCACGCCGCTCAGGACGTTTGCGCCAGCGTATAGCCGCCGTCAGTGAGACTAACAACAATACTCCAGCTAATAACATCCAGCTCAGCGAGGCCAGTAAGGCCACAACCGAGAGGTCAATTAGAAGCGCGAACAAGCGTCGCCAGGGTTTTGCTAACGGTTTGCCTAATAACTCATCTGCTACGCCAAAGGCGTAGGGGGTAACCACCTGGTTAACGCGTTTGGGGCTCGGAGTTGTGGCAGTGGGCATTGCGGAATGTTTGGGTAGTTTTACGCCAACATTGTAGCCTAGGGCGTTTGCTCACGTGCTACGGTTTTGGGGCGAACAATATAAAAAGCGCCTCTCTAGGAGGCGCTCGATAATACTTAAGGGCAAATAAACTATGTGCGAGCCACTATTACTCGGGCATTTTAATACCAAAATGCTGCATCGCTTTAGCGACGAATTTATTGGTTTGCTCAAACCCTGCGGTAATTTGCTTTTCGCCGTTTCGATCCATGATCTTGGTCATTTGCGCGCGCACATTTTCGGGCGTTTGCTCTTCGGGTGGTAGGTATATGCCGTCGGTTTCAAATATTTGGGTAGTCGCGTAGCCACCCGCGCCAGCACATAAAATGGTGCGGTTGGGCGCATCTTGATCGCACAGCGTCAACAGTCCGGCCGTGACCGATTCAACCGACATTAGTTCTAACACTTCCGGGGGGATCAGGCCTTCCAACATGCGCGTACCAGCCGTAGGCGACAGCGCATTAACATGAATATTGTGCTTTTTGCCCTCAATTACGAGCGTATTCATGAAGCCGACCACTGCCATTTTCGCAGCACCATAATTGGTTTGACCAAAATTACCGTACATCCCGCTCGACGAAGTCGTCATTACCACGCGGCCATAGTTTTGCTCTTGCATGATGGACCATACGGCTTTAGTGCAGTTTACGCTGCCCATCAGGTGCACATCCACCACGAGTTTAAAATCGTCCATGCTCACCTTAGCAAACGATTTGTCGCGCAATATGCCTGCATTGTTTACTAATATGTCTACGCGCCCCCATTGGTCCATGGCCGCTTGCACCATCGCTTCTACTTCGGCGAAATTGGTCACGTTGGCGCCGTTGGCGATGGCATCGCCGCCATTGGCTTTAATTTCTGCAACGACCTGCTGCGCCGCAGTTACGGAACCGCCCGTTCCATCAACGGCGCCACCGAGGTCATTAACCACCACTTTGGCGCCGCGTGCTGCTAGTGCGAGCGCATGGCTTTTGCCTAAGCCGTTGCCGGCACCGGTAACAATGGCCACTTGGCCGTCAAAACGAATACTCATTATTACTCCTTATTTTTGTGTGTGCGGTGTTGTGTGTACGATTGTACTAAATGGCATTGGTGCCGATTAAACCATCGCCATGGTAAGCCATTCGGCCAGCAGTGCGGGTTTCTCAACGCCGTCAATTTCTACGGTGATGCTCGACTTCATAAGATATTGGCCAGGGTTTTTTTCTTCCATGGACTGCAATACGCTGCGGCCACGAATCTTGGACCCGACGCGCACAGGTTGAATAAAGCGTACTTTGTCAAAGCCGTAGTTGACGCCCATCTTGGTACCTTCTAGCCCAACGGACATGCCGCTTTCGGCAAAATGCGAGAGCATCGACAAGGTTAAAAATCCATGTGCGATGGTTCCACCAAACGGTGTTTGTGCCGCTTTGTCTTGGTCGATGTGAATAAACTGATGGTCGAGCGTGACATCCGCAAACAGATTTACATTCTCTTGTTTTACTTCAAACCACGGCGAAACACCGATCTCGTTGCCAACTTGAGCCATAAGCTCGGCGGGTGTCATAGTCTTCATAGTTACTCCGTAGGGGGTGCTTTAACCAATAGGTTGGTTTAATTGGATTTAATTTAGGTGTTATTGGGGCGCGCGGATACGCGCGAGTTGTTCTTTGATCCTGGCCGGAATAGCCACGGACTGCCCCGATGCGCGATTCACAAACACGTGGGTAAACGTTCCTGTGGCACTCGCCTGCACTGCGTCATTACGAAAAATCGCGAGCCCGTATTCTACCGATTTTGTACCAAGAGTGTTGACTCGCAAGCCGACCGTGATGGTATCTGGGTATTCAATGGGTGAATGGTATTCGCACGATGATGCTACCACAAAGCCAACGTCGCTCGCGGTGTGTATGTCTAGCCCCGCTTGCGTAATAAGAAAGTGATTGGCTGCCGTGTCAAAATAGCTGTAATAGGTAACATTGTTCACATGGCCGTAAACATCGTTGTCCATCCAACGCGTGGCGATGGTATGAAAATATCTATAGTCATTTCGAGTGTGCATAGGAAGGCCCGTTGCAGCGCTGGTGGGTGGCTTGGTTAGATCAATCGGTTAGTCGAGGGCGGTTAAAATGCCGCGGTGTAAATGGCTAATGCATCGTCCACACTGACTGTACGCGGATTGTTAATGAGCAATCGTTGTTGCAGCATCGACTCATGCGCGAGTCGCGGCAGATCAGATTCTGGTATGTTCATTTCGCGCAAGGTGGTGGGCAGGCCTAGCTCTCGCGCTAATCGCTCGAAATACTCGGCGAGTTGCAAGCTTACTTCCTCCGCTGCAGGCGCACGTGGCTGGTCGAACAGAATAACGTCGGCTAGCGGCTGATATAGATGCCTCGCGGCCGGGCTGTTAAAGCGAATAACATGTGGCAGCACCAGTGAATTACTGAGTCCATGTGGAATATGGTAGATGCCGCCCAGCGGATAGGCGAGCGCATGCACCGCGGCCACCGGCGCATTCGCAAAGGCTTGGCCGGCCAGCATGGCGCCGAGCAACATGTCGCTACGCGCGGCCATATTGCTGCCATCGGTAACCGCAGTGCGAATGGCTTTAGCCATGAGATCAAGCGCTTGCAGCGCAGCCATATCTGACAAAACATTTTTCAGTCTCTTACTCGTAAAGGCTTCGATGGCATGCACCATCGCATCAATTCCGGTGGCTGCGGTAACGTGTGGCGGCAGGCCAACGGTGAGTTCGGGGTCTAGAATAACGGCGTCGGCAAACAACGTTGGACTCACCACTCCAGCCTTAGTGAATTCTCCCGTCGTTACAATCGCCACGGCGGTAACCTCGCTGCCCGTACCTGCGGTAGTGGGTACTTGCAATAAGGGTGCTCGACCGCCGATCACCTTGTCTACGCCATATAGGTCACTCAAAGGTTGTTGGTCGAGCAGCAAAACGGCAATCAACTTAGCGACATCCATCGAACTGCCACCGCCATAGCCGATTACGCCGTCGCAGCCTGCATCCCGAGCCGCTTGCACTGCGGTTAATACAACCTGTTCAGGCGGATCGGCAACCACATCGCTGAATACCGTAGGCTGCACGCCCTGTGCGCGAAGACCGTCTAGACATACATCGAGTAAGCCAGCATTAATAATGCCGGGGTCGGTAACCACTAATGGCCGCTGCATAGCATGTTGCTGCGCGAGCGCGCCTATAGTGGCAATTTTGCCAACGCCCAGCGAAATATTGGGGACGGTTCTAAAAATAAAGTCGCGCATGACAATTCTGAAAGTTAAGTTGTAAAGCCGTATTTAGGCTTGCGAGCACGCTATTATACCTCGACTCACGAGTGTGTGCGCTGCGTGCAAAAGGGTATCACTTCATGGCTTGTCACGGAGGTGACTTGCGCGGGTGCTTGGCTCGAGTACACTCTAGCCTCTGCATGCAATTCGCAGGCTCCTCTCACTCATTCACTAAGGCCATTGATCACTCATGACTATTGATTTTGACAGCGCACGTCTCGCTAATCCGCATTTAACCGATGAACATATCGAATGGCGACATTCAATACGGCGCTTTTTAGAATCGCAAGTGATGCCGTTTGTGAACGACTGGGACGAGGCGTGTGACCTTCCGGACGATTTATGGCCTAAAGCAGCCGCCATCGGCATTCTAGGGCTAGGGTATCCTGAAGAGTACGGCGGTGTGAGCGAAGGGATTGATATTTGGCATAAGAATATTGTGAGCGAGGAGTTAGCTCGGGTGGGCGCAGGCGGCGTGGGGGCGACGCTTATGGTGCATAACATTGGTTTGCCGCCCGTTATTAATTTTGGGCAGGAAGCCCTCAAAAAGACTATTGCCCCGCCTATATTGGCGGGCACCAAGAAAATCTCACTCGCTATTACCGAACCAGGCGGTGGCTCGGATGTGGCGCAGTTGATTACTACGGCGCGTCGCGATGGCGATCACTATGTGGTTAATGGCGCTAAAACCTATATTACAGGTGGCATGAAAGCCAACTGGTTCACCACTGCGGTGCGCACTGGAGGGGAGGGCGCCGCAGGTGTCTCAACGTTATTGATACCAGCCGACGCGCCCGGGGTTTCGCGCACGAGTCTCGACAAAAAGCAGGGGTGGTGGTGTTCGGATACCGCTACGATCTATTTTGATGACGTTCGCGTTCCGGTCGAAAACCTTTTAGGGCTTGAAAATCAAGGCTTTAAAGTGATCATGCATAACTTTAATAGCGAACGTATGGGCATGTCTGCGAGCATGGATGGGGCGGCTCGCGTCTGTTTGGAGGATGCTGTGGCTTGGGCTCGCGAGCGTAAGACCTTTGGAAAGCGACTAGCCGACCACCAAGTTATTCGCCATAAAATAGCGGAAATGTTGCAAAAGATTTACGCCTCAAATGCCTATTTGCAGGTGGTGTCCCACCAAATTAGTTTGGGCAAGGAGGACGCGAGCGCTATTGCTCTATTGAAAGTGCAGTGCAGTCAAACCATGGAGTTTTGTGCCCGCGAAGCCATGCAGATTATGGGCGGAATGAGTTATATGCGCGGTAATCGAGTGGAGCGAATCTACCGCGAAGTGCGCGTTAATGCGATTGGCGGGGGTTCGGAAGAAATTATGCGTGACCTAGCCACCCGACAATTGGGCCTGTGATAAATCACTTTGACGCTACACAATTTTTCGTACCCACATAAACAAGACTATTAAGAATGACAACTATGCAACCAGATCCTCAAATTCGCCTCTGGCACTGTCACAATGCGCGGTCTTTACGGCCGCTGTGGGCGCTCGAAGAAATGGGTATACCGTATACATTAGAGGTGTTGCCGTTTCCGCCCCGTTTTTTTAAAAGGGAGTTTTTAGACATAAACCCGTTGGGCACAGTGCCCTATTTTACGGATGGCGATGCGCGCATGACCGAGTCTAGCGGTATTTGTCATTATTTGGTGGAGCGCTATGCCAAGCACGAACTGGCTATCGACGTCGGCCATGCAGACTACGCCGATTATTTAAATTGGCTGTATCACAGTGATGCCACGTTAACGTTTCCGCAGACTATCTATTTAAGATACACCCATCTTGAGCCCGATGAGCGCAAGAACCCCACGGTCGCCGAAGACTATGCAAAGTGGTTTATTGCGCGGTTGAAATTACTCGACCAGCATTTGTATGGGCGCGACTATCTGTGCGATGGGCGGTTTACGATCGCAGACATCGCCGTTGGCTACGCGCTGTACTTAGGTCAATTGAATGGCTTAGATGACCGCTATAGCGAGGGTGTGCGGGACTATCTGAATCGGCTTACCGCGCGCCCCGCCTTTGCGCGTGCGGTGGCGTTGACGGCGGATCAGGCCCAGGACGGTCTGATTTAAACTCTAATTTCATCGCTGCTTCTGATCTGAACGCCAAGGTCTAACAGCAAGGTCAAACACCAATCCCAAGCACTGCGACTAAGCAAATTGTAGAGAAATTTTTAAGGACACTTTTGAGGACTATATGATTTATACCGAAGAACACATCGCCATTGCCGAAACCACTGCCAAAGTGATTCAGGCCGAGATAAACCCTTATTGTGACCAATGGGAAGAAGAGGGCATATTTCCCGCCAAAGAGGTGTTCAAGAAACTGGGTAAGTTGGGTCTGTTGGGCATTCATAAGCCGGAGGAATACGGCGGCATGGGTCTGGATTACAGCTACCATTGCGCGTTTACCGAAGAGCTTGGCACCATTGACAGTGGTGGGGTAGCCATGGGTATTGGGGTACAAACAGATATGGCCACGCCTGCCCTAGCTAAATATGGTAGCGACTACGTTAAAAGTGAATTCTTAACACAAGCCATCACCGGCGAAGCGGTGTTTTCGATTGCTGTCAGCGAGCCGAGTGCCGGTTCAGACGTAGCCCAAATTAAAACCACTGCGCGCAAAGATGGCGACGACTATGTGATCAATGGCACCAAAATGTGGATTACCAACTCCACGCAAAGTGACTACCTCTGCTTATTGGCCAACACCAGTGACGACAGTCGCCACAAAAACAAGAGTCTGATTGTGATTCCGTCCAACACCCCCGGTGTGTCGTTTTCGGAGCGTTTGAACAAGTTGGGTATGCGCAGCTCCGACACGGCGCAGATATTTCTGGATGATGTTCGAGTGCCGCAGCGCAATCGTATAGGCGAAGAGGGCTTTGGGTTTATCTATCAAATGGAGCAGTTTCAAGAAGAGCGTATCCATATTGGCATGGTGAATTTAAAGGGTTTGGAAAAAGTGATTCAAAAGACCATAGAGTACACGTCCGAGCGCAACATCTTTGGTCAGCGTGTGATCGACCATCAAGTGGTGCGTTTTCGCCTTGCCGAACTGCAAACCGAAATTGAAGCCTTGCGAGCACTGACCTATGCCACCATTAAGCGCTATGTTGACGGTGAGGATATGACTCGTATGGCGTCGATGGTTAAACTTAAAAGTGGCCGTTTAACGCGTGAAGTAACCGATGCGTGTTTACAATATTTTGGCGGTATGGGCTTTATGTGGGACAACCCCGTGGCCCGCGCTTATCGAGATGGTCGGTTGGGCTCGATTGGTGGGGGTGCCGACGAAGTGATGCTTGAAATTATTTGTCAGCGTATGGGTATTTCGCCTAAAACACGCTAATACGGATTCACTATGACCATTATACAAACACAACTGGACGTTCACTCGGCCACCTTTCAACGCAATGCTGAGGTGATGGGTGCTGCGGTGGATGAGGTACGTGGCATTGAGCGTCGCGTTATTGAGTTGGCACGCGCAAAAGAATCTCGCTACAAAGAACGCGGCCTGTTGGTACCCCGCGAGCGTCTCGCGCATTTATTGGATCGGGGCGCGCCATTTCTAGAATTGTCGACTTTGTGCGGCTATCTGCAAGAAGAAGATCAAGATGGATCCGCTGCAGGGGGTAGTTGTATTACCGGCTTAGGCTATGTGCAGGGCACTTTGTGCGCAGTGCTCGTTGATGACTATCTCACTAAAGGTGGCAGTATTACTGAGCTAGGCAGCTTAAAGCGGCGCCGCATGTATCGCTTAGCGGCCCAACATAAATTACCGGTGATCGCGTTAGCACAAAGCGGTGGTGGTAATCTTAAATTAATGGGTGATTGGTTTGCCTTTTCGGGTGAAGGCTTTGCGGTGCAATGCCGCCTATCTGCGCTAGGCGTGCCGCAGATAACGGTGGTGCACGGTTCCGCCACGGCGGGCGGTGCTTATCAGCCAGGTCTTTCTGATTACGTGATTATGATTCGTAAGCAATCGACTGTGTATCTAGCTGGCCCGCCCTTACTTAAGGCGGCCACGGGCGAAATTGCCACAGACGAAGAGATTGGCGGCGCCGAGATGCACGCGAGTATTGCCGGAACGGCAGACTACATAGCCGAAAATGATCAAGATGGTATTCGCATTGCCCGCGAGATTACCGCTAAGCTGGACTGGGATAAGCACACCACGCCGATCAAATTGCGCGCCTATGAAGAGCCATTGTACGACCCAGCCGAGTTAATCGGCATCGTGCCCGAAGACCCGAAAACACCTTACGACATGCGCGAAATTATTGCCCGAATTGCGGATGGCTCGGACTTCGTTGAGTTTAAAGCCGAATTTGATGCCGGCACTGTATGTGGCCATATCAGCATGCACGGTATCGACTGCGGCGTGATTGCCAATAATGCCCCGATTACGGCGAATGGCGCGGTCAAAGCGGGCCTGGCTGCCATGGCGTTCAAAGGCGGCCTGGGCGGCGCGCGCCCGCGCCACAAGTGCGTCAACCTGATCTGCGGCGTCCGGCGGGGTCATCGACATGCTTTCTTCAAGGCCTCGACTTTCAGGCTAGAGCATGAAAATAGTATTGCAAACGTTTTCATTATTGACCCACAAGAGCATGGAAAAATTATGAAAAAGCGGCAATCCAAGGTGGATATCGTCGCGGTGGCCCAGGCCGCGGGCGTGTCTGCGGCCACGGTGTCGCGGGCGATGAATCACCCCGATCTGGTCAATCCCGCGACGCGCAAGCGGGTGGATGACGCGATC
>CAYOXK010000041.1:0-21668 GCA_964407915.1 uncultured Gammaproteobacteria bacterium | reverse complement strand
AAGCGCCAGATCCAATCAGCCCATCTAAAATATCAATGCACGCCTGAATTAAGGCTAAATTTAAAAGAGGAGTTCACCATGGAAACAAAACTTGCGACCCCATTGTTCTTAATGCGTATCAGCATTGCACTAGTGCTACTCATGTGGACCATCGATAAATTCGTAAATCCAGAGCACGCCATTGCAGTCTACGAGCACTTTTATTTTATTGGTGGTATTGGGGCGCAAATAATGACGCTGATCGCGGTAGCCGAATTGGTCTTAATTGCCTTGTTTGTGGTCGGTCGATTTAAAAACATCACCTACCTAATCGTCTTGATCATTCATGGGGTTTCAACCATCACACCCATTAACAATTATCTGAATGCGTTTGAAAGCCCTAACCTACTCTTTTTCGCAGCCTGGCCGATGCTGGCAGCCTGTTATGCGCTGTATGTTTTGCGCGATTACGACACTAAGTTCAATCTTTAGAATCAGGACTGCATTGGATCGCCGCTCTAAGTATGGAGTTGCCCAAACACTTGGTGCGCCTCTTCGACCACAATAGCGTGACGCTGAGCTAGTGCGGCTTGATCCTTGTCGTACCCCCCTCCAATGACGGTAGCGATCGGTATATTGGCGGCTCTGACCGTTGCAAGCACGAGGCGATCGCGTTTGCGTAAGCCAGCCAAGCTCACATTGAGCAAGCCCAATGGATCATCACTGTAGACGTCCACACCGGCATCGTACAGCACGAGTTCGGGCTGCAGACGATCAAGCAGATCGATAAACGTATTTTCCACAAGGCGCAAATAGGCGGCATCCGATGTACCCGGTGCAATATTCACATCTAAGTCACTCGCCGCTTTACGTTGAGGAAAGTTTTTTTCGCAGTGCAACGAGCACGTGAAGGCGCGCGGTTCGTCTGCAAGAATAGTGGCCGTGCCATCACCTTGATGCACGTCGCAGTCAAAGATCAAGATCGAACGTACGGCCCCTTGCGCCAACAAGCATTTGGCGGTGATGGCTAGATCATTCAAAATGCAATAGCCCGAGGCAAAGTCATAATGCGCATGGTGCGTACCCCCTGCGAGATGGCAAGCAATGCCCGTACGCAAAGCGAGTTGAGCAGTCAATAGCGTACCATTGGGCGAAATCAATGTACGTCGGACTAACGCTTCGCTCCAAGGCAAACCCAAGCGTCTAATTTCCGCCGCCGTCATCTCTCCGAGACTAAAGCGCTCAATGTACGAAGGACAATGCGCCAGTGCTAAAACATCGCGACGCGCTGTTCCAGGGCGAAGAGTATTGTGGCTTGTAGCAATTCCCTGTTCACGCAAATAACGCTGCAACAGTCCAAATTTAGCCATTGGGAAACGATGTGCCGCTGGAAATGCAAAACTGTAGTCGGGATGGCTCACCAGAGGCAACATGGGTGCTTTCATTAAATGGTTTGTTTGTGCCTGGGGCACTTAAGTGTGCATGTGCGAAGGAGCTGTGCGTGCGTGAGCGCGCTTAAGCTATACTAGCAAAATATTAACCGTTACTAATTATTCTCATGACCGCTGCGCCTAAAATCGGATTTATCAGCCTTGGCTGCCCTAAAGCCTTAGTCGATTCCGAACGCATATTGACCCAACTAAGAACCGATGGCTACGACATCGTGCCCACCTACGCCGATGCCGATATGGTGGTCGTAAACACCTGTGGTTTTATTGATGCCGCAAAACAAGAATCGCTCGACACCATTGGCGAAGCACTGCGTGAAAACGGCAAAGTGATTGTAACGGGGTGTATGGGCGCGAATGAAAATGATATTCGTGATGTTCACCCTAAGGTTCTTGATGTTTCGGGACCACACGCATACGAGCAGGTAGTGGGCGCGGTTAAACGCTACGCTCCCTATGTAAAGCAATACGATCCACATGTGGACCTAGTGCCACCCCAAGGCATAAAGTTAACCCCACGGCATTACGCGTATTTGAAGATCTCAGAGGGTTGTAACCACCGCTGTACGTTTTGCATTATCCCCTCGATGCGTGGCGATCTGGTTAGTAGGCCCGCTAACGAAGTGGTAGCCGAAGCCGCGGGGCTGGTTAAGTCTGGCGTAAAAGAACTGCTAGTGATTTCACAAGACACGAGCGCCTACGGAGTAGACACGAAGTATGCGACGAGCTTCTTCCAAGGAATGCCCGTAAAAGCCAAGATGGTAGACCTGTGCAACGCGTTATCCACATTGCGCGACGCGTCAGGCGCAGCGCCCTGGGTAAGGTTGCATTATGTTTACCCCTACCCCCATGTGGACGACATTATTCCCATGATGGCCGAAGGCAAAATTTTACCGTATCTGGATATTCCGTTTCAGCATGGCTCGGCGCGCATTCTCAAGGCAATGAAACGGCCCGGTGCCATCGACAACACGCTAAAGCGCATTAAAGCATGGCGCGAAACCTGTGCTGATCTAACCATTCGCAGCACCTTTATTGTGGGGTTTCCGGGTGAGACTGAGGATGAATTTAAAGAACTACTCGACTTTATTAACATAGCGCAGCTCGATCGAGTAGGCGCATTTAAATATTCACCCGTACAGGGGGCGGCCGCTAATGCGTTGGATAATCATATTGATGCCGAAACTCAGGAACGACGGCTCAATGAATTTATGACGTTACAGGCCGAGATTAGTGCGAATAAACTCGCAAAAAAAGTGGGGCGTCAACTAACCGTGCTTGTTGATGAGGTCGATGCCGAAGGCGCCATTGGTCGCAGTGGCGCCGATGCGCCCGAGATTGATGGATTGGTGTATTTGAATGCAGCACAAGACCTTGCGCCGGGTCAACGCGTGGAGGTTCTCGTCACCCATAGTGACGAACACGACCTATGGGGTACGGTGGTATAACGGACCCTCGAAGTTAAGCACGATAAGGCATTACTAGCGAACAACGGTTATTGGCTTGAAATCTTACAATCCCAAAGCCGCACGTAGCCCCTGATCCGGTGTTGATGCCTCCACTACATCCGAATCTGCCATTGCGTGCCCTGGCCAGAATGCGTGCTCAGTGTTAGCTCTGCACCATAGGCCTCTACAATGCTTTTAACGATGTGTAACCCCAAGCCGTGACCCGGCTTTTGCATATCGAGTCGCACGCCCCTTTCGGTTATACGCTGCGCATCAACAGCGCTTAAGCCGGGGCCATCGTCGGCCACACTCAATATAAGACCAGGCCGCTGCGTGTCAGCGCCTGGGCAACGTTCCAACGACACCCACACAGTCGTTGAGGCCCATTTAAACGCGTTGTCGACTAAATTGCCAAGCAGTTCGTGCCAATCGCCTTCATCTCCAAAAAACAACACATCCTCTTGCAGTGTCACATTAAGCCGCACTTCACGCGCTTTGTGCAACTTAGCGATCGACTCTACAATCCTGCGCGAGATAGAACTTATGTCAATGGGCCGAGAAAAACGTCGTGGACCGATACTCGAGGCCGCATTGAGTTGATAATCAATAATGGCTTGCATCTGAGTGAGCTGTTCGCGCGCCTCTGTCTCGACATCTTGCGCAAAAGTTAAACCGTTTAAAATCGCAATGGGGGTTTTCAAACTGTGGGCCAAATTACCCAAAACCTCCTTGTGCCGCTCGATGCGTCGGTCTTCATGTTCGAGCAACTGATTTAGATTATGCGTTAACTGATTGAGCTCGATAGGATAGTCTTCGTTAAACGAACGCCGCTTGCCCATCTCCACCTCAGACACCTCTTCAGCGATACGATTGAGCGGCCGCAAAAACCAATAAAACAGCAGCAATAGCGCCGCCAATATCAATACGCCGAGTGATGCTAATAACGTCAGTACTTGGCGATTATATTCAGCCATTCTACGCCGATAGTCGCGTTGTAATTCCGCTACTTGCACCGTGAATGGCACGACACCACCGCTGGTTTCCCAGGCCACGCGCAAGCTCGTGGCATAAACGGGCTGGCCGCCGCTGAGACGCGCATCGGGGTTAAACGTCATGTCGTTTGACTCGACCTGGGGTACCACAATCTGATCATCCAGCAGGGATGGTGAACGCCATAATAACGCTTCATCAGCCCCTCTAATCTGGGCGAACAAGCTTGAGTTAAGTTGGCTGAGACGCGGGTCTGGCATCGCGCTCGGCATTTCAATTTGGCCATCCACCACGTTCATGCTGGCCAGCAAGAGTAAAACCTGATTTCTAAGTGCATCTTGCGCATTCGCCAACACACTCTCGTGAAACGCTCGACTAATACCAATACTTACCACACTTAACAAAGTGAGTAACAAGGCACAGCCGAGTAAGATGAGTCGGGTGCGCAGCGCTAATTGGCGTAAGGTGCTCATCAACAAGATTGCTTTACCCCCCTTTCCACTAAGCACGATTTAAGCACGCGTGCTGCGTTCCTTGCCAAAGCGGGTCAAACCGAATCTCGCGCAATGCTAAAACGATACCCTTGACCGCGCAGGGTCTCGATGGGGTTAAGTTGTTCATCCGGATCTAATTTTTTACGCAGACGGCGAATAAATACTTCTATCGTATTACTGTCACGCTCATCGTCTTCCTCGTATATATGTTCCACAAGCTCACTCTTCGAAATGACTTTACCCGTGTGGAGCATCAAATACGACAGCAGACGATATTCATAGGCGGTAACCGCAACTTGCAGTGTACCTAAAAACACTTGTTGCGCCGACGTGTCGAGTTTAATCGGGCCGCAGGTCAACACATTGTCTGCGAGTCCCACGGAGCGTCGCAGGAGTACTTTTAACCGCGCTAACAACTCTTGCGGATGAAACGGCTTAGTCAAATAGTCATCGGCTCCCGCTTCTAATCCAGCGACCTTCTCTTGCCACCGACTGCGAGCCGTTAATATTAAGATGGGGCATTTAGATCCAGCTTGTCGGAGTCGCTTAATCACCTCGACGCCATCGAGCTTTGGCAAACCAAGGTCAATAATCGCGAGGTCGATGGGATACTCTTGGGCAAAATACAAGCCCTCTTCGCCATCCATCGCGGTATCCACCACGTAATCGTGTGCACGCAGCGTTGCGGCAAGTTGCTCGCGTAAGGCGGCTTCATCTTCAACGATAAGTATGCGCATGTTGATTATACTAAGCCCGCTTACGCGGCTTGCTCTTGCTACCAAAAATAGCCCGCCAGTTAAATCTCGCACGCCGAATAAAGCTTAACGGACTTCGATTACGCATGCTAAGAGGCACGGGCAGATACATGAATAGTCCGCACGCGGCCATCTGCGTGTAGAATTCGAACTTCATAAACACCCGCGTTTCGATCAAGGCTTACCTTTAAAACTTTAGCCTGATAAGTGCGTTCAACTTCCTCGATCACCTCACGGCGTGACTTAAACTGCTGGGCCTGCACTTTACGCAGTAGTTTTTTACCACGAACAAGGTTTTCGCCCACCATACTCTGTGCGCCGAACGCGGTTTCGAGCTCTACTCGAGGAACTAATGCGAACCGCGCTACCCGATCATATCGTTCTCCCGACCTCTGCGAATCCTGCACCTGCAAACTGAGCGGTCGTCCTTCACGATCCTGTGTTGCCCACGCGTTGGGCAGTGCTGAGCACCACAGCAAGGCGAGCATCAGTGTGGATAACAAACTGGCGCATAACTTTTGCTGAGTCACCTTGCGTGAAAACAGACTAAACGCAACAACTTGTATAGAGCGATACGGAAACATAGTTAGCTAACGGATTAAAAACAAAAATTTGACTAGCACGCGTAAGGTTACCAAGGTGTGGGTAAACAGTGCACTGGCCACTCAGTAATTACATGGCAAACACCGATTAAACGCCACTAGACGGTACGTTCTTTGCAAAACACGAATGGTACGGCGAATACGGTTACTCCATTCGTGTTTGCAATCATGAGTTTACACTGCAAATGTCATTTAATGTGGTTGAAAAGTTTACTCAGGATGCACGGATACCCTAACCCTGACGGTATCGCCTGGGTCGTAGCCCATACGCGTTTGGTATACGTGACCGTTGTACTCATAACTCACATCGTAGCCTACAATGCGCTCCTCGGAGCGATAGGACTGCGATACCTCGCAGCGAGACACCACATCGTAACGGTTGTAGCCACCTCCATAAGCCTGCCTCGACTGCCGCGCATTGTTCTTAATATCGCGGCCCACTGAGCCCCCTAACAACGCGCCAGCGACCGTTGCTATATCGCGTCCACTGCCACCACCAAACTGATTGCCAACGGCAGCACCCACAATAGCACCTACAATTTCAGGCGTGCGACTTTGCTTCCCACCAGAGCGACTGTACTGGTTACTCGGGACTCGTTCCTCGTAGCACTGCTCGATAGGATGACTCACACGCTGAACCTCGACCACTGGCCTTGCATCCACTACGCGCGCATATTCATACTCGGGGCCGCGCGGTTGCGGATAACGACGATTATTACTGCCTCCATAAACATCGCCCGCGACGCGGTGGTCATTTTGGGTGTAGCCACGATTATAATCTTGGTCGTAGCTTTGGTCGTAGCTTTGGTTGTAAACATCACGATCACGCGCATGTGCGGTGCCAGTGAAACACAAGGCGGCGACCATAGTTAACGGAAAGACGCGACGCATACTTATAAACTTTAACTCGGTTGATTGCATAATAACTCCCAGAGAGTTTCTCTTGGCTGGTATCAAAAGCACAATAAATAGAACTAAATCTGAGGTACTTACTACCTCGAGAGTGACTGTATCGCGTGCTGGCTGAACCCAAACTGAACTGAGCAAAAATAATAGTTGATAAACGAGTCCTAGAATCTGTGCACGCCCTGCCCTGCAAATGCACACAGCCCGCCTCAACGGTAAATCCATCACCGTACACAAGCACCTCACTCGTGCAGGGTTGATGGGGTACACTCGCTTAATACGATCTTCTACCTAGGCGTCAACCACCGTGATCGATTTGCTTGAGAGAACTCTCACCATCTTACATAGACTTAAGCGGCGGTTCGTGAAACCGCAACCCTTCCACTACAACATTGAAGCATTTAGTGAATTTAAAAGGAGTGTGTTTATATCTGGTTGGGCTTTTTTTGCTCACACACCTTTCGACAAAATCTATTACTCGACCAAAAGTGGTAAGTGGCGCCAGGTTGCATTTGAACGCAGAGCCAGTGATGACGTAGCCAGTGCACACAATAACGAGTCTGGCCAAAACGCCCGCTTTATTATTCGGCTAGTGCATGACTTTTCTGACAATGCTTTACCCTTAAAACTGCTGTTTAAAACCAAGGGTGGCCCGTTCGCACAAGTGCACGAATGTACCTATCTACAAAGGCATGGTATTGAGCGTGGTCCTTATCGCAACTTCGTCCCTAAATTTTTTTTCCGATTATGTTGTTGGCAAAAATATTCAGAATGCCTTAGAAATTGGCTCGAGAGCGCGCTCCGGCGTAAACAACCGCACTACTTACTTACCCAGTGATATCCCCTTTACGGGAGTCGATGTGCTCGCTGGCGAAGGCGTTGATGTTGTCTGTGACGCGCATCAATTAAGTAAATTTGTAGACCATAATAAATACGATCTCGTTTACTCGTTAAACGTATTCGAGCATCTGATCATGCCTTGGAAGGTAGTACTGGAAATTAATAAAGTAATGCAGCACGGCGGCATCGTCATGATCTTTACGCATCATGCCTACCCGCTACACGATACGCCGTGGGACTACTTTAGGTTTTCCGATAATGCTTGGTTTGCGCTGTTTAACGAGGCCACCGGCTTTGAAATCATTAGCACCGAACTCATCGACCCAGTAGCCATTATTCCCCATTGCATTTATGAAGGCAGCGCAGGCATTAAAGATGAACCCGCCTACATACACTCTGCTGTAATCGCGCGGAAGATATCCGAGTCGACGCTTGAATGGCCCGTTGATTCAAACACTATTATCAAAACGGACTACCCGCAGTAACCGTCAGAGCAACAGATCTCACAATGACTTAGCTTTCGCAATAATCATGGCAAAGTGAGGAGCAAGGTCACCGCTCAAGACCAACACTTCCTCGATATCGAAGATCAGTTGCAAAACACGCATTGCTTCAGGGTCCTTTTCACTAAAATTGCCGGCTATATCGAGCAACATAAATTGCATTAGTGTGCCGCCCGTATAATTAAACTCTTCGAGCTGAAAATGCCGTTGCAAAGCATCGACTATTTCTTCTGAATGAATGGCCTCAGACGGGTCTATGCGGGCGACCTCAAGTGGGTCTGGAAAATGCACATGCTTGCGCAACTGCCCCCGATCATGGTCAGCGTGCGACACCCGATATTTTTCAGGTAGCATCGTAAATACCGATTGCATTACTTCCTTTTCTCTAGCACTAAATTCGAAACGGTTTGGCCCGATATACTCATTAACAAATAAGTATCCATGCGGATTCAACGCCGCACTACACTTCGCCAAAATTGCATCCAGGTTCGACATGTGGTGTAACGAAGAATTGAAATAGATCGCGTCATATTCTGTGCTCGGAAAGGCTGCAGTCTCGGCGTTGCAAACGGCATACCGAATTTGGTCTTGCAATCCTGCAGAGCGCGCGGTTTGTTCTGCTAGAGCCACTCTTTTAGGTGCAATGTCGATGCCCTCAATTACATGCGCCGCGTTTATTAATGCGAGATGCCGTTCAAGGGCACCATCGCCGCTGCCCACACTAAGAATGCGCGCGACGGGGCTGCGATCGTGCAAATAATGCTGCACCGTAAAATTCACCCAACTCTGGTAATCGCGACCGCCCGCGGCTTTTTTATGATGGTGTCGATTGATGGCAGGGTTAGCCAACCAGAACGTCTCACCAAAATACGTGGCATCACCGTGTTCGTCCCAATACGCGGCCACTTTAGTGTCATGGGTGTTATCGTTATTCATCGGCTAAACGTGTGTGTTTGGGCTTTCAGGTGAGTTGGTAAACGAGTGGCATACCCTTTGGTACTCGTGATTTACATAGCCCGTGGGCGTGACTATTCCAGTGAGGTAAGCTTGGGCCAATATCATACGAAAACTCAGTTTAATTCGGCCAACAATGGTAAACCGATCACATCGCGTCGCCACCCGTTGAGCAATTTTTCAGACTCTTTAAGGCGGTACAAGGTTTCAATGTCTTTGCGCGTACCTAACAGCGCTTGGGCAATGCCCTGCTCAACCGCTATATCGGCGGTGCGTTGCATTAGCCGCTGACACACTTTTTTATCGGCCTTCGTGAGTGGTTCGAATGTTGGCCAAATGGGGTCCTCTAGCACTTTAGCAGTGCGTAAAATATCGACGAGTAGGGGCGCAAAGCGCGGGGCGGATTTTTGACCCAGTACACCCATCTCCAAGAGTGCCTTAGGGCTTGCTGGATTGGCCGTTGCAATATCATACAACGCGGTGTCTTTTATAACCCAAGTTCGTGGGATATCGCGCTGCTGCGCATAATGCTCGCGCCATTGCGCAAGTGCTTGTAGGCGATATTGATCGGCTCGCGTGAGCCCCCCTCCTGACAAGCGCCAGTGCGCTTGCCTTGGGTCGCTTTGATAATTCTCTTCGCGGCAGAGCATCGCCAGTTCTTCGTTAAACCACTCCATCCGATTTTGCGCCACAATCTGATTGTACGTATGGTCGTATATCGCTCGCATATATTCAACATCCTCGCCAGCGTAACGGACCTGCGCATCCGATAACGGTCGACGCGTCCAGTCGGTGCGCGATTGGCCCTTTGCAAGGCTGACGCCGGTCACTTGCTCAACCAGACCAGAGTAACCAATTTGTAAATCAGCACCACAAAACGCGGCCGCTAGCTGTGTATCAAAAACAGGACAAGGGATATGGCCGAATTGTTGGTACAGCACCTCTAAGTCTTGCGACGCCGCATGCAAGACTTTGAGTGTATTAGGGTTTATCAATAACTCGCTCAATGCCGACAAATCGTCTATCGCGAGCACATCCACGCAATATTGGTTCTCACCAATGCCAAGTTGAACTAGACACAATTTCGCGTTATACGTCTTTTCGCGTAAAAACTCGGTATCAACACCAACCCATACCAATTCTGCGAGCTGCGGTGCGAGCTCATCGAGTTGATGCTGCTGATCTATAAGATAATTCATCTATGCAGTTGGTATGATCCAGTATAATTGGCGCATCCTAGCATGCGCTTTGCACATGACCTAGTGACGCGTTGTCAGTGCAGCGCATTTATCCGTTTCGTGTCGTTTTGGGGGCTTGCTCGAGCCGCAAATCTACTTTTACGTTCGTTTTAATCATTCGCTTCAACAGCCCAACCCGAATTTATGCAAATATTCAGTCAGCTCTTCGAGATTCTTATCCTTCGGCGCAAGGTAGCCGACCTTGAGTACAACCCCAATGTCGCACTGCTAGCAGGCGCGGTGTTAGTGGCCGTGGGGGCTTATGTAAACTCTCTAAGCCCAGAACTTAGTCGACCTTTTACACTCAGTTTTGCCCAATACGCCGTCCAGGCCTTGTTACTGTATGGCTTATTAGCGCTACAAGCGAAAGGCGGACGTTTTGTTCAAACTATCTCGGCTCTGTATGGTGTCACGGTAATAATCCAGTTGGCCTCGCTAGTCACGATAAGCATCCCCGGCATGGTGATTCTTGGATTGAGCTTAACCATATGGAATTTTTATATTAGCATCGTCATTCTGCGTGATTCGCTCGAAACGTCTACACTTGTGGGACTTTTGTGGATTCTGGCGCTGAACGCAGTGTCTGTGGTGATATTAATGACGCTCTTCCCTGATTTCCAAGCGATGATTCAAAATGTTGTAGAGCAAATGCAGGCCGAGCAAACGAACAGCTAGTTCAGGCACGCATCCGAATTGCACTTTAACATTTCAGCACCTCACACCGACAGGCAGTAATCAATGCATATTCACATCATTGGTATTTGCGGCACATTTATGGGTGGCGTAGCGCGACTCGCAAAAGAGCTCGGCCATTCAGTCAGTGGCTCAGATGCCAACACCTATCCTCCTATGAGTACGTTGCTTGAAACACTCGGCGTCGAGCTGATGGACGGCTATGCGGCGCGTAATCTGCCCGCCCATGCCGACATAATCGTGGTAGGCAATTCAATTTCGCGCGGCAACCCGGAGCTTGAAGCAGTACTCGATCAAGGCCTAGCCTACACTTCCGGCGCGCAATGGCTTAG
Source organism: uncultured Gammaproteobacteria bacterium (assembly GCA_964407915.1). Classification (GTDB taxonomy): domain Bacteria; phylum Pseudomonadota; class Gammaproteobacteria; order Arenicellales; family Arenicellaceae; genus Arenicella. The sequence goes on along the minus strand of CAYOXK010000041.1, from coordinate 10,486 downwards.
TGAACATGTATTAAATACACGATGGGTACTCGCAGTTGCCGGCACTCACGGCAAAACGACTACGGCCAGCATGGTCGCTTGGATACTCGAAGAGTGCGGTTATATGCCCGGATTTTTAATTGGCGGAGTACCAGCCAACTTTAACGAGTCAGCCCGACTTGGAAAAGGTCACTTTTTCGTGATTGAAGCAGACGAATACGACACGGCGTTTTGCGATAAGCGCTCAAAGTTTGTGCACTACCGCCCGCGCACGCTGGTCATCAACAACCTTGAGTTCGACCACGCCGATATCTTCGATTCGCTCGACGACATTAAAAAGCAATTTCATCATTTGCTGCGCACCGTTCCTTCACTGGGTAGGGTTATCCATAATCACGCTGACCAGAATGTTCAAGCCGTTCTAGACATGGGCTGTTGGTCAGAGCAAGCAGGATTTAGTGCTAAGCTGGACGACCAAAACAATACTGACTCAGAGCATCCTGGCAGCACCTGGATGTGTACGCCCATAGCGGCTGATTGTCATACATTTACCGTGCATTATTTAGGCAACGATTACCACGTTGATTGGTCCCTAATCGGACACCACAATATGCTTAACGCACTCGCTGCAGTGGCCGCAGCACATCATGTTGGCGTACAAGTCGGTGACGCCGTCGCTGCGCTGGCCAACTTCCGTTCGGTTAAGCGGCGACTTGAGGTTGTTTATGATGACGGTGCCACGATTGTATATGACGACTTCGCCCATCACCCCACTGCCATTCGAGAGACCTTGAATGGTCTACGCAATAAAGTGGGAGATGAACTTATTATTGCGGTGCTTGAACCACGTTCTAACACAATGAAACGTGGGGTGCATAAAGAGCAACTGGCCGATGCTCTTCAAGCCGCTAATCGCACCTTAATTTACGCGGACAAGACGGTGCAATGGAATGTAGAGGCCCTCCATGCGCCCACATCGGTTAATGATGCTAGCGACGAATCAATCAGCGGATCCTCTTCAAAGATCAACACTTATGCCAGCACCGAGGCATTACTCACTGACCTGTTGCAAATGAGCCGCGCACGTGGCCCGCTACACATTTTAATTATGAGTAACGGTGGCTTTGACGGCTTACACACACGGCTAGTCAATGCATTAACAAATCGCAAGTTTACATGAGCTATACTGAAGTACAGTATCATCTCGATTAAGATTGAGCGCCTGCTATCGTTAATTTCAGCAGTAAACTCAGCACTAACAACTGACGAGAGCCTAAGTGTTTCTGCTAAAGCATTTGCACTCCATGCTGACCTCTCGACAACAGATCGTTTTTACACTTACTTAGAGGAACCATCGTGACTAAAAAAACCCACTCAACCGGACCACTGTCGATCCGCTTTAATCGATTTAAACAAGCATTGGTATTGCTATTCAGCTTTGGTGCGTTGATGGCTTGCCAAGCGCAAACCACGTCACAAGATGAAGTGGATCCGAGCAAATACCAAAATGTTACCAATGCATTTTCGGTTTCAACGGGCGATAAAATTGAAGTTGCTGAGCTCTTTTGGTTCAAGTGTGGGCATTGCTTCACCTTGGAACCTAGCCTAAAGCGCTGGTCCGACAGCAAAGCAGACAACGCGGAATTGATCAAGGTGCCGGCCATTTTTAGCGCCCGCTGGGCATTCGAAGCACAAGCTTTCTACACTATGCAGACATTGAATGCGCCCGAAACAGCTTATGATGATTACTTCAAACGCATCCACATTCAACGCAGACCGATCAATGATTTAGCGGGCTTAACCGAATTCTTAAGTGGCTATGACTTGCCTTCTGACAAGGTTGAATCGGCGTTCAATTCGTTTGAAGTTGACACAAAAATGCGCAACGCCAAAAAAATCTCATTGGATTCGGGCGCAACGGGGGTACCTGCAATTATCGTAGATGGCAAATACCTTACCAGCGTATCGCATGCTGGCAGCACCGAAGAAATGTTCAAGGTGGTTGATCAGCTCATTAAAAAGGCCGCCGCTGAACGCTAATTAACATTGGTCGTAGCGACTTTCTTAGAAGGCTGTCGAAATTCGACAGCCTTTTCTTTTTGGTGCCGCTGCATAAACCGAGAACACCCGAAGTAGCAACCCCGTAAACTAATCTGCGTATACTCCCGTTTACTTTAAAAAATCACACACGCCTTATGGTCAACGCCACTATCACCCCGAAGGGACAGCTCGACTTACTCACCAAAACCGAACTTCAGCTGCTGCACTCTACCAGCGATGACATCTATCGCACGCTATTTCGAAACTGCGCGTTGGCCGTCTTGTGCACTGGGGCCGACAGCGATGATGGACACGAGTTACTCGCCACACATGCAAATTTTGACGTTGAATTAATCAGTACGTGTCGGGGCATTAAATTAAAACTGATCAACGCGCCAGATAATGCGTTTGTCGACAACAAGATTATTGTCGGCATTCGAGATCACTTATTCTCGGTGCTGCGCGACATCGTTTACTTGCGTGACCAAGTTAAAACTTGGGAAGCGCATGGCGAAACCATTACGGACATGGTATTCAAGACACTACGCAATGCGGGTGCGCTGCGTCCCCGTCTTCGCCCTAATTTAGTTGTATGCTGGGGCGGGCACTCGATCAATACGATCGAATACGACTACAGTAAAAAGGTGGGCTATCGCCTCGGACTACGGGGCATGGATATCTGCACTGGTTGCGGCATTGGCGCAATGAAAGGCCCTATGAAGGGGGCTAATATTGCCCATGCCAAGCAACGCGTAATGGAGCCGCGCTATATCGGCATATCCGAGCCCGGAATTATTGCATCAGAAGCACCTAATGCCATTGTTAACGAGTTGATTATCATGCCCGACATCGAAAAGCGGCTGGAGGCATTTGTGCGGATGGCGCACGGAATTGTGGTGTTTCCAGGTGGCGCGGGTACCGCCGAAGAAATTCTCTATATCTTGGGGATTTTGCTGCACACCGACAACGCACACGTACGCTTACCTGTGATTTTTACTGGCCCTCAAGAAAGTGCCGCCTACTTCAATAGTATGCATAATTTTATTGCGGCCACATTGGGCAAGGAAGCAACTAACCTGTATGAGGTGATCATCGACGACCCCATAACAGTGGCGCAACAGATGAACGAAAACATCCGCGCGGTTGAGCGTAATCGCAAAGCCTTAGACGATGCGTTCTTTTTCAACTGGTCGTTAAGAATAGAGCCCGATTTGCAAGAAGCGTTTGTGCCAACGCACGCCAACATGAGTGAGCTCAATTTAGGTACGAACCAACCCAAACAGCAACTTGCTGCAAATTTGCGCAAAGCTTTTTCGGGGATTGTCGCTGGAAATGTAAAGCCGCAAGGCATTGCGGCGATCGCAGAGCATGGTCCATTTCAGCTCAATGGCGAACCTAAAATAATGGCCGCGATGGATACGTTGCTGACCGAATTTGTTGAGCAACGAAGAATGAAGCTCAAGGGAACCTACACGCCCTGCTATACACTAAACGTTTAACTGCGAAGTTAACGTCTAATTCACTATTACCAATGAGTCAGCGCTTATATTGGGTGGGGCAATAGGCCCTACCAACCACGAAGCCACGCTTGACTTGGTGCTTAGTGACTCTGCCGCTCACTCGTTCGCGCCATAACTCAAAGGAGCGCGGCGTCAATGCATGACGCATCAATTTAATCACCTGCGGTTCGCTTAACCCGTAAAGGCTTTGTATCGCCTCAAAAGGGGTGCGGTCTTCCCACGCCATTTCGATCACCCGCGATTGCTCGGCTAATGGCAGTGAAGGCTGCGGTGCTTTACTCATGCCAACAAGACCTTATGGGAGCAACGCTTAGGCAACTAAGTCGTCAAAGAAAGTTTTAATTCGATCCGTCCAAGACGATTCTTGCGGGCTATGTTTGCTACCGCCAGCCTGCAGTGTTTCGTCCAGTTTCTGAACCAACTCACGTTGTTCCTTGGTCAGGTTGACCGGTGTTTCCACTTGAACTTGGCAATAAAGGTCACCGACAAATCCGGCATTCCGTACGTTTTTTACACCTTTACCACGCAATCTAAACATTTTCCCTGATTGCGTTCCAGCTGGAATCTTAAGCTTAGCGCGACCGTTGAGTGTGGGCACTTCGAGTTCACCACCAAGCACCAGTGATGCGTATGAGATCGGCACGGTACACGTTAAGTCGACGCCTTCGCGCTTGAATATCGCATGGGGTTTGATCGAAACCGATACATAAAGGTCGCCATTCACGCCCCCAACTCCACCGCTTTCGCCTTCACCGGAAAGGCGAATTTGATCGCCCTCGTCAACGCCAGCAGGAATCTTAACGGATAGTTTTTTGCTTTCTTTAACGCGCCCTTGGCCACGACAGTCGCCGCAGGGGTCAGAGATAATGGTGCCTTGGCCTTGGCACTGCGGACAGGTTTGTTGTACCGAGAAAAAGCCTTGCTGCATACGGACTTGGCCTTGCCCATGACACGTGCCGCATTGCTTAGGAGTCGACCCAGGTTTAGAACCACTGCCTGAACACGTTTTACACGATGCCATGCGTGGCACAGTAATATTCACTTCGGTGCCACGCACCGCGTCTTCCAAACTCAGCTCTAGGTTATAACGCAAGTCAGCGCCTCGGCGTTGACGTTGGCGGCTCGAGCCTCCCCCAAAAATATCGCCAAACACATCGCCAAAGATGTCGCCAAAACCACCCGCGCCAGCACCAAAGCCGCCTGCTCCCGCGCCACCCATGCCACCTTCGAAAGCGGCATGACCAAATTGATCGTAGGCAGCGCGCTTTTCAGCATTGGAGAGAATATCGTAGGCTTCCTTCGCCTCTTTAAATTTAGTGGCCGCGTCTTGATCTTCTGAGTTACGGTCAGGATGATACTTCATCGCCAAGCGCCGATAGGCCTTCTTCAGCTCCGCCGCATCAACCGACTTACTCACTCCCAGAACTTCGTAATAGTCGCGTTTTGCCATAATTTAATTCCACTAATATCTACAAAAGGGAGCCGAAGCTCCCACTACTCAACACTAAACCCGTCTATTAATTGTACAACCAGCCTAGGCACGTAGGCATGTTCACACATGCCCACGATAGCACTGGCTTGACTTAGGCTTTTTTATCGTCGTTAACTTCTTCAAACTCGCCATCAACGATGTTGTCATCAGTATTGTCATTGGCTTTACCCGCGCTTTCGGACGCACTCGCGTCGGCGTACATTTTTTCGGCCAACTTATGACTGGCTTCCATCAGGGTTTGCACCTTTGCATTGATGTCATCTACATCGCTGCCTTTAACGGCCTCTTCAACGTCTGCGATGGCGGCTTCAATCGCTGTCTTTTCAGTCTCTTCGAGCTTATCACCAGCATCCTTCATGGTTTTTTGAATGCCATTGACCATTGATTCGGCCTGGTTGCGTGCCTCAACCAAGGCCTTCGCCTTAGCATCCTCTTCGGCATGCGCCTCAGCATCCGCAATCATCGCTTCAATCTCTTCTTCGCTCAAACCTGAGCTCGACTTAATGACGATTTTATTTTCCTTTCCTGTCGCCTTGTCTTTAGCCGAAACATGCATGATACCGTTTGCATCAATATCAAACGATACTTCAATTTGCGGCGTGCCACGCGGCGCGGGAGGAATATCCGACAGATCAAAGCGGCCTAGCGACTTATTGCCCGCAGCCATTTCGCGTTCGCCTTGCAGCACATGAATGGTCACGGCGCCTTGATTGTCTTCGGCCGTTGAGAACGTTTGGCTGGCATTCGTTGGAATGGTGGTATTTTTCTCGATCAATGGCGTACGCACACCGCCCATTGTTTCAATACCCAACGTAAGCGGAGTTACGTCTAACAATAGAACGTCTTTAACATCACCACCGAGCACGCCACCTTGAATAGCGGCTCCCAGAGCCACGGCTTCGTCCGGATTCACATCACGACGAGCTTCTTTCCCGAAGAACTCTTGCACGGTTGCTTGCACTTTAGGCATACGGGTTTGACCACCCACCAAAATCACATCGTCGATGTCGGCCTTTGATAAACCAGCGTCTTTCAACGCAACTTTACACGGTTCAATCGTGCGAGTAATCAGCTCCGCCACGAGCGACTCGAGTTTGGCCCGTGACAGTTTCAACACTAAGTGCTTAGGCCCCGTGGCGTCAGCGGTAATGTACGGTAAGTTGATCTCAGTTTGAGAACTTGAAGAAAGTTCAATTTTGGCTTTTTCGGCCGCATCTTTAAGTCGTTGCATCGCCAAGGCATCGCCTTTAATGTCGATGTTTTGATCTTTCTTGAACTCGGCAACTAAGTATTGAATTACACGGTTATCAAAATCTTCACCGCCCAAGAAAGTGTCACCATTCGTTGATAAAACTTCAAACTGATGCTCTCCATCAATGTCGGCAATTTCAATAATTGATACGTCGAACGTACCACCACCCAGATCGTAAACGACAATCTTGCGATCGCCATTTTTCTGATCCATTCCATAAGCTAATGCAGCGGCGGTAGGCTCATTGATAATACGTTTAACGTCCAAGCCTGCAATTTTGCCTGCGTCTTTGGTTGCTTGACGTTGCGCATCATTGAAATAAGCCGGAACAGTAATAACTGCCTCAGTGACTTTTTCACCCAAGAATTCTTCGGCGGTTGCTTTCATTTTTTGCAATACACGCGCCGATACTTCAGGCGGAGCCATTTGTTTGCCATTCGCTTCCACCCAAGCATCACCATTCTTGGCTTTAACAATCTTATAAGGCATTAAATCCACATCGTGCTGTACTACTTTTTCGTCGAATTTACGTCCGATCAAGCGTTTCACCGCATAAAGGGTGTTTTCTGGATTGGTCACTGACTGACGTTTAGCTGGCTGGCCAACTAGTACTTCACCATCCTTAGCAAACGCCACGTACGACGGGGTTGTACGATCCCCTTCGCTGTTTTCTAACACGCGAGGCTTTCCACCATCCATGACTGCGACGCATGAATTGGTCGTGCCTAAGTCGATTCCAATAATTTTGCCCATTTGTAAATACCTCAATAATATGAATTTAAAGCCGTATCAGTACGACTCGTACAGCTCTTTTATGGAGCTCGTAGTGTTGATTTCAATAGCAAATTCAATAAAGAATGCTTTGTTAGCTCGTTTCATGGGTGGGCTAACACGTTTATCCTAGCTTTCGATAATTGGTTTATCGAAGTACTCAGGCCCCCACGCTTGTATAAAACTATTTGGCGACGACCACCATCGCCGGCCGTAGGAGCCGCTCGTGCATGGTAAAGCCCGCCTGAATCACATCCACAATGCAGCCTGACGCAACTCCGTCCGCGGCAACGATGCTCATGGCCTGATGAATATTTGGGTCTAAAACGGCCCCTTTACTCGCTTCAATTTCGAGCACCGAAAACTTAGCGAACGCGGCGTCTAATTGCTTTAGGGTGATGTCCACCCCGTCTTTCATGCTCTTTACCACATCGTCTGCATCGCTTGCCATTTCTAGCGCAGCCGCGAGCGCGAGGCTGTCGCGCACACTTAATAACTCTTTGGCAAAACTCTCAACCGCAAATTTGCGACTATTAGCCACTTCTTTTTCGGCGCGCCGACGTACATTATCTTGTTCGGCTTTAGCACGAACATAGGCGTCCTTCATGGCCGCAACTTCTTCCGCTTGTTGCGCCACTTGCTCTTTAAGTTGTTCTAGCAATTGCTGTTCCTCATTACCCTGAGGCACCTCTGTCGGCGCTTCAGCGTCGTTTGCGACGGTGGGTTCAAGTGGATCCGCGTCGTTGCTCATTAAGCCTTCAGTCGGCTGGGCTTGGGTCGCTTGCGCATGCTTCGGCTCTTGAGTGTCATGCATAGTCTGCTCTGTGCCAGAATTATCTGACATCGATTGGTTTTTCTTGGTTTTAGTCATAAGCTCAGGAAACGGTCATCTTTCAGATGCGTGGATTATGGGGATGGCTCGAGTGACTTCAAGACTAGGATGTACATTTAGGCCATTTTTTACGCAAATGTTAGCGTCGTCGCCCTCGTATTCACGGATTACACCCATTCTTCTGGGCGTGCCTATTCCACGAACGATCCCAAAAAAAACGCGGTGGCCTGACACCACCGCGCTCATTTAACCACTTAAACCGGTACGTATTCAGCGGCGCACCGAAAAGTGCAACGCTACCATCGCTATGTTTAATCCGTCGTGGCTACGATGCAAACGCGTAGTCTGCGAATTGTTCACGCAATTTCAGCTTGTGTATTTTACCCGTCGCAGTGTGTGGAAGCTCAGCGACAAAGGCCACTTCGTCAGGCAACCACCACTTAGCCACTTTACCGGTCATATAGTCAATGATGTCAGCCGGTTGAACATTAGACCCCGCCGTTCGAACCACAATCAATAGCGGGCGTTCATCCCACTTCGGATGGGCAATGCCAATAACGGCGGCTTCGGCCACTTCAGGATGGCCAACCGCACAATTTTCCAAATCGATAGATGAAATCCATTCACCACCCGACTTGATCACATCCTTGGTTCGATCAGTGATCGCCATATTGCCGTCAGGGTCAATGGTAGCGACATCGCCGGTATCAAACCAGCCCTTGTCGTCTAGAGCCGATTCACCCGCCTTGTAATACTCTTTAACCACCCAAGGCCCGCGTACTTTCAGCGCGCCATAGGCTTTACCGTCCCAAGGCAGGTCGTTATCATTTTCATCAACAATTTTCATTGAAACACCAAATATTGGCCGCCCCGCACGCACGCGCACTCGAGCATATTCAGCGTCGGAATAGGCTTCACGCGGCATGGCAAGCGCGTTAAAGGTGCCTAATGGTGCCATCTCGGTCATTCCCCAACCAGCCGTTGTAATCACGCCATGGGTGTTTTCAAACTCTTCCATAATGCTCAGAGGACAGGCCGAGCCGCCCACACCAACACGTTTTAACGACGTGATTTGCTTACCCGTCTCACGTAAATAGTTGAGCAGGTTTAGCCATACCGTCGGCACGCCCAAAGCATAGGAAATGCCCTCTTCCTCGATAAGATTTTGCAACGTTTTCCCATCGCCCATCATGGCGCCCGGGAAAACCAGCCCAAAACCCGACAATGCCGCAGAGTAAGGTACGTTCCAAGCATTAACATGGAACATTGGCACGATAGGCATCGCAACATCTTGCTTACCGATACCCATACCGTCACCTAAACACGTGGCGTACGATTGTAGAACGAGCGCTCGATGGGAATACAACACCCCTTTAGGGTTGCCCGTAGTACCAGACGTATAACACAAGGAACAGGCCCGATTCTCATCTAATTCCGGCCAGTCGAAACAAATACTTTCAGGCTCAAGCAACTCTTCATAACAATAAACATTAGTCAATTGAGTAGTGGGCATAGCTGCTTTGCTCGTCATCACAATGTAGCCCTTAACATTGGGCAAGTGCTCATTTAGCCCCTCGATCAATGGCATAAACATGGGATCGACTAACACAAATTGATCTTCCGCATGGTTAATGATGTAGATCAATTGCTCTGGGAATAAACGCGGATTGATGGTGTGGCACACGGCGCCCATGCATGCAATGCCGTAATAGGCTTCCATGTGGCGGTAGTCGTTCCACGCTAAAGTACCAACCACTTGACCTTCTTTAAGACCCAATTTTGTGAGCGCGTGTGCGAGCTTGGCGGCGCGGTCAAAACATTCACGCATCGTATAACGATGGCGCGGGTTGTCACTGGTCACTGAAACAATCTTGGAGTCACCGTTAATTGAGCGACCGTGTTTCATTAACATGGTTATGGTGAGCTGGTCATCCTGCATCAAGCCGAGCATAGTTATCCTCTGTTGGTTGTTTACTGTTGATTATGCAAAAAATTTGCGACGAACTCTCTTGGGAGCTTTCCTTTGGATATAGTAATCGTTATTGACTTAAAAATGAGTGAATTTAACAGGGCATGATGGCCGAGCATTGCTCGAATTTGTGGCGCGTTTCATCCTCTAGAGTCCTAAATTACTTAACTGTGCTTTTCCTTCGGAACAAAAAATGTGTTCGGAGCACATCGCTGATCTAAGCGATCGCCGTTCGGTGCAAACGCCAAATAGCCAGCCGTTTTGAACCGAGCAAAGATTTCGATTGACAGGTTTTCGCCTACCTCAATATAAAACGTAGGCCGCACTTCATTGATTAAAACCTCTGCGCCACTTAGGACGTCTCCTTCGGCCCCCTCTACATCAATTTTTACAAAATCAGGGTGAGGGAAAGTGCTCAATAGCGTATCTAGAGTGAGCGTAGGCACGTATTGTGTCTCTCTAATGCCGCCCATCTGCGAGCTTCCTCCGGCATTAGCTAGCGCATTACTGGCGCGCCCTCGGGCTGCAATTATAAACTTCGCAACCGAATCTCGATCAGAAATGGCGGCCGGTAGAACACTAATCGAGGTTTGCGCATACTCCTTAAACGCCGCCGTTTTTCTTAGAATGT
>CAYOXK010000040.1:22306-22686 GCA_964407915.1 uncultured Gammaproteobacteria bacterium | reverse complement strand
CCGCTGGTAGGACTGTCGCAGACCAAATCTTCGTCTCCATGACCCAGCGAATTACTCACAAGATCAGGGTCACCTGTTTGACCGTAACCGTCAATCGTTGAGCCAGCTGGTTGCACCATGACTTTGTAGTTACCGTCCGGCAAGCCCGTAAAGCTGTAATCGCCATTCGCGTCGGTCACCGCATCGGTCACAAAGCTGAACGATCCGTTTGGTTGTTCTATAAACAAGGCCACGGTAACACCAGCCGCAGGTGAATCTGGGCTTAAATCCGCTGGGTCAGCAGGACCGCCCGTCGGACTCGTTGTACCGTCTAGCTCAACACCTGGATCAACCGTACCGTCAAGGTCTGGTTCTAGCAAATCTTCGTCTTCAATAAAGAC
>CAYOXK010000040.1:0-22296 GCA_964407915.1 uncultured Gammaproteobacteria bacterium | reverse complement strand
AACTGTTCGAACCAGTGATACCAAAGTCCGCCGTTAAGTTAGGGCTATTAGTAGTTAGCACATAGCTCCATGGCTTGGCATAGTGATCACCCACATTACCTGTAACGGTAGTGCCATCATCTGCCTCGGTAAAACCTAAGGAATCAAAGATACGTACGATGTATTGGCCCGTTGGCAAACTCGTGCAGTAGTACTCACCATTCGCATCGGTCACCACAGTACGCAGTAAATTATCGACACCTGGCCGCGGCACTACATTACTACTAGGAATTGTAGGATCGTTCGGTATTTCGCTACGATCATTGTCGGCCCAACATTGCACGGTTATACCTGGAATACCTGGTTCACCCACATCCATATAGCCATTGTTGTTCGTATCTAACCAAACACGATTGCCCACCGAGCCAAACAAGGTGTTGGATACAAAGCCCGCATTTACATCCACTTTACTACGCCCATCCACATCATTTATCGGGATTGACACTGGCAATACTTCAAGTGGGTTCAGGTCCTGCAACACTCGGCTTACATCGGTAATCACCACGCGATACTCGCCATCAGGTAAGCCTGAGAACGAGTAATCACCATTGCGATCCGTGCTAGTCGTTGCAATTACAACATCATTGGCATTACCGCAGCCGTCTAATCCGCAATCTACGAGATTCAGCGTCACGGCTTGGAACTCGCCATCGATCAGCTCAGCGTAGTCTGCGCTACTATCCACATCGGAATAGATCGTGCCGCTAATATCACCGAGCTCGGCACTTATGCTTGGTGGGAAACCGAAGTTCAGATCACCAATATAGTGGTCACTGTCAGACAACAAGTTGACTGGGAAGTAACGGTCGTCGCCCAGCGCCATATTCGTGGGTTGGCCCGACTCCAACGCCGCCGGAATATCGGCCTCTGCGTAGGTAACCGTATAACCATTCTGCAAATCCGCACCCGTTATGCCAGTGATAATCCAACTTCCGTCGGCCTTGGTGGTAGTGCTCAGCAATAGGTCTCCGTTGCTGTCAAACACATTAATCGTTACTCCACCTATCGGCGCTTCGCCTGCGTCGTAGAACCCATCACTATCAACATCCGTCCATACAAAGCCCGAAAGCACACCAGTATCGGTCGCTGGTTGGTAACCAATGTCCACGTCAGTCACGTTCTCACCTTTTGACAAAGGCACAGGCGCGGGATCAACCGTTAACGTAAGATCGTCAGGTAAAGTTCCGCCATTCGAAATGAATACGGTATCGGCATCTACTCTATAATTGCCTGCAGGCAGCTCAGAGAACAGATACTCGCCATGCACATCAGTAGTGGTGGTTGCTAAGTAATTGGGGTGCGCAGGGTTACACGATCCCACAAACGCGGGTTCATTAGTACACAAGTACACTTCAACACCCGACAAATTAGTCTCGCGATCATCAGCAATGCCATTTATGGCATCTTCATCAATAAACACCTCACCGCTGATTGAACCCGTGGCGGCGTCTTTGATGTAACCAAAGTCAATATCTACAACGGGTGCACCCGCCACATTAACCGGCATTGCATCAAGACCACTGGTAAGGTCATACCCGGCCACCACACCGTCTTGGTCGGTAACGCGTACCACATAATCGCCATCGGCTAAACCGTTAAACGAGTAGTTACCGTCAACATCCGTCGTTGTCGAAGCAATGGCACGACCCACCACTCGACCTTCGTCGCCACCGTCATTAACGGTGCCACTGCCGTTTAGGTCGAAGCGGCCATTGATAATCTCAACGCCGTTTACAAAACCGTCGTCAAGACCATTTACAACGCCGTCACCATTAATATCCACACGACCATTGATTACGGCATAACCCGCGTATGTGCCATCGTCGTTCGCGTCGCTCACTCCATCGCGGTTCAAGTCAATACGACCACTGGCGTCAACATAGTACGTGGTGAGCAGATCTAGTGTAACACCCGCAAAGCCGGTTTCGTCATCAGCATTACCGGGTATGCCATCGTTGCCGTTAGCTTCCTCCACGCCGTCTTTGTCGCGGTCTAAGAAGACCGTACCAGAGATTGGGTTCAGAGCAATATTTTGGTAGCCAAAATCTTGGTTAATAATGCTTTCACCTAGCGGCAAGGTGACTACCGTGTTGTGGTCGTCGTCTGCGTCAGGGTCTTGTGTGTGCGTGCCCGCTGGTCGGTCGGCGAGCAAGATATCAATCAAATAATCACCTGGCGGTAAAGATTCAAATTTATAACTACCATCAGGTGCGGTTACCGTACTAATGGCAACGCCAACCCCAGCTCCCAAATCGATGAAACTGGGCGGAGTAAGGGTTACCGTTACGCCGCCAATACCTGCCTCCCCGTTATCCTGCAGCTCACTGCCATCAGCATCGCTCCAAACGGTGCCAGACATAGTACCCGGTTGGTTATAACCAAAGGTTGGTGTGCCGTCGTCGCCAACAGTGTTGAGTATGGAACTGTCGCCGCCTGCCGCAGCAGTTGTTAGGGAACCAGCAATCACCTCATTACCGCCCGTACCAGTCGTCTCTACCATCTTCTCGAGCGCATTATGGCGATCTGATATTTGCAACTGATAATCGCTGCCCTCAGGTACCCCACTAAACGTGAAATCGCCATTTGAATTGGTGGTTGTTGATGCGACTACTTGGCCAGCAGAGTTAAGTAAATTCACCGTTACATTGGCAATACCTGGCTCTCCCACATCTTGCACGGTGTCGCCATCGGCATCGAACCAAACACGGTCAGTGATTGTTAATGTGCTTGGGCTATCAAAGCCAAAATCCACAACCGTTACAGTAGTCACGGCCAAGCTCAACGAAACTGGTTTACTAGTGTAAGAACCTTCGCTCTGTGGGCCGACCGTTGGACTAAAGCCAGTCAGAACTGCATTATTGGTAACCGCTACTGTGTAGCCAGTTCCAAAAGGCACACCGGTGAACAAATAATCGCCGTCAGGACCAGAGGTAGTAGTCGCGACCACCCCACCCGCTGAGTTAAATAATGTGAGCGTTACACCCGCAATGCCCGCCTCACCCAGATCTTGAATACCATCGCCGTCGGCATCGCTCCATACTCGGTCGCCGATAATGCCAGTGTTTGGATCAGCAATGTAACCAAAGTCCTGGCCCGTTACTTCTTGGCCACTAGTAAGGCTAACGCTTCTGATCGGCAACCCATAGGGCCCCGCAGTATTAGTTACTCCGGTTGGCAATGTGGCAGGAACCACAAAGACTTGATAGTTACCTGGAGGCAATTGGGTAAACGCGTAGTTGCCGAACTGATCGGTGAGCAACGTTTGGCAGTCCACACCTGAAGTGCACACGCCATCTTGCAACTCAACCAGCACATTGGTTAAACGCGTTTCAATAATGTCGTTTATGCCGTCTTGGTCTTCGTCTAACCAAACCGTACCCGCTATAAAGCCACTGTTTTCGAGCACCTGCGTACAAGCCGAAGCCGTTAATACGCTTGAGGGCACTAAGTTTTCAGTTGCGGAAGCGTTAACAACATTTAAAACATTGTCTGGGGCACACGCGATAGTAACTGTTGCTCCAGTATCAGTTAGAGTACTAAAGTTAGCGCCCGAAATATCAGCGTCGTCGTTCACTACGCCAAACTGTGCACCATGGCTTACATCAACAACGTAATCCACTGTTACCACACAGTCATCAGCCATATCCCAAGTGCCCCAACTAATTGAGGATTGGCCCAAAATAGGATTGCTCGTGCTAGTACGAATACACCCACCCATTGTTGAGATTTGCCCTGAACGATATGTAAATCCAGCTGGCAATGCATTGTTGAGTTCCACACCAAAGGCACTGGGTCCATCAGATTCGTTGGCAAACACGACCCTGTAAGGCACCGAGGCCGGCGGTTCAACCACACCCACTTGCTGTGTGGTGAGGTCAACGGTCATGGAGGGAGGCACCACCGCAACAGTTACGTCTTCATCATTCTGCGAGCCATTGTCTACAACGTTAGCAAAATTCGCGCCATTCGAACTAATGGTTACAGAATTGTGATAGGTTCCAGCGGCCTGTAGTACGGAAATATCTGCGACTAATGTGATTGTTACACTACTACCGCTCGGTAAGGTAAACCCATTAAACACGGGTACGCTCGCGCTGCCCGTGTTAACGAGAGCGCCGCCGGTCGCATTACCAGGACCGGTTGCGCCTCCAGTGCGTACAAATGACGCCGAGGCAAATGTAAAGCCCGCCGGTAAAGTATCCGTTACCCGTACATCTGAGTTGGTCGTCGCCGCGCCAGAGTTAGACAGTGCAATCGTGTAGGTTGCTTGCTGACCCTGATTACGGGTTGGGGTAGAAGTCTCTTTGTCTACAGTAATTGCGGGGCCAAAATCCCCAATGACTCGAAATTCGCCGAGGGTGACGTAGTCATAGTTGTTGTAACCATCGGTAATACTGAGCCGAACAAATTTTGCTTGGGCGGGCGAACCAAGATTAATATTGACCAACGTATTGCTACTGTCTCCGCCCGTATTGGGTAGGATCGTATAAGGCACAATGGTCGACCAAGTGGCAGTATTCCAGTTAGCGTCGGTGGTCGCTTCCACTAAAATTTCGCGAGTTCGATAATTGCCGTCCCAACCGTCGCCCGTTAGAAACTGTACGCTTTGCACTATGGCAGTTTGGCCACCAGCAAATGAGTACACAAACCGTTGTGGCGTGGTGCGATTAATTTGCTGCTGTGTTGGATCATCACTAGCCCAAACGCGGTTGGGTGTGTCATCGGTTAAGGCAAAACAAGAAAACTCACCCGAACCGCCGTTCACTTCCTCAGAGGAACAAAACTGAAGCAACTCGGGCGGATAGGTAGGATCTGCAATAAGATTGGTTTGCAGACTATGCGCGTAGTTGTCTGGACTAAGCGCGATCAAAGCACCTGCAGTTTCTAAAACCCAATCACCGCCTTGCCCCGTAACGTTAGTAGAAGCCGCAACGGTCACGCCCAATGTACGCTCTAAATAGGCTACGGCTTGCGCACCAAGATCGCCTTGGGCGAATTCACACCCATAGATATTCAATTGTTGCGCGTCTGCTAAAGAGGCCTTGCCGGACAACCATTCGGCAATTTGCACCGCGCCTAACCATTCACCATTTACCAACAATTGTCCGGGGCGACCATGGCTGATTAAATTAAAGTGACCGTGCACCGCGCTTTTTTCGAGCGCGCTGACAAGGATATTTTTATCTTGCACAGCTGCGTCAATAAAATGAGATTCCGCTAGCATGCTAGTAACTGCGCCAATACCAACCGCATCGTCGTTCAAATCTATAACCGCGCTACTCGCACCCGTTGCCGAAACAGCAAGGACCGCAGCGAACAACCACAGAGCGACGGTCTGGAATGAGTGCTGGAATGTCCGCGGTACTAAGCGCGTTGGCTTATCTAGTGAGCGGTTATTCGCGTCAGACTTTATTGTATTTTGCTTCATCGCGTCAGACTTTATTGTATTTTGCTTCATAATGGTGTTCAAAATTAATTGACCGTGTCGAAATCTGTTTATCTAGAAATGCTGCAACTGCGCGATTAATCGACTCTCGTAGTAACTATTACAGTCTTGGTTTCGCCAATCGCCAAATTACCCGTCTGGCACTCAACCGTTCCAGTATTGCCAGCCTGTGTACAGTTACACGCCGCAAGCTCGCCACGCAGTCTCGATTGATTACTGGAGCACGTGCCTCTCTCAGTCAACGATCGTGGTTACCATCACCGTTTTGGTTTCGCCAGTGCCCAGCGTGCCCATCTGACACTCTACAGTGCCTGTATTACCCGGCTGGCTACAATTGCAGGTGGTCAGATCACTCGCCGTGCAGGTGCCGCCGCCATTTGAATTGGCCGTGGACACCCAGGTAAGACTCGCCGGCAAGTCATCGTCTAACACGACGTTAGTAGCAGCAAGGACGGTCGATTCGTTGGTGATCGACAGAGTATAAACCAAGGTCTCCCCCCTTCTTATGGGGTTAGGACTGCTCGATTTTTCGACCACCAGCCGCGGATTGGGTATATACACGACACAGACGCTGCTTGAATTGTTGGTCGGATCTATATCATCGATACCCAGCGTGACCGTGCCTGTGTTGGAGATATTCGCTTCATCACACACCACCGTTACATCCTCATCCGTAGCAGAACCGTCGTCTGTTACGGTCGTAAAATTGGTACCAGACACGGCAATGTCATCACTGATCACGCCTAACGGAGAATCAAGGCTGATATCCACCGTGTAATCAATGGTAATGACGCAGTTCTCTGCCATATCCCATGTGCCCCAACTAATCGTGCTTTGCCCTACCGTGGGGTTGCTAGTAGAGGTTCGATCGCACGAACCGCTGGTGCCAATGGAGCTTGAAGCATACGTAAATCCAGTGGGTAGGGTGTTAAAAACCTCCACGCCGGTTGCGGTCTGGTTGGCAGGCGTATCCGTGTTGGTGACGACCACGCGATATACAGCCGTACCAGGCGCGCCAACGGGCGCAACGGTCAACGTTGATAGGTTGACCGTAACAATGGGCTGCTGTGGGGAGCGGATAACAAACGTAGAAGCCACATATGCTCTATTATCGGCACCGGTAAAGTTTGCTGTTCCGGTGTTACCTCCGGCGGCTTGCTGCGCATCGGCAACACCTAAATTCGCTCCCTTTTTACCATTACGATTGCGATCGATACGCAGCGTTGTGCCAGCTGGTGGCGTGAGGCTAGATTGGTTGTCGTGGTAAGATACGCCCCGAATAACCATCAGATTAACATCCGCGCCCGCATTAACATTAGGCGTGACAGCGGTGCCCGAGCTGCCGGTTGCTGTGGCATGCCCGACCACGGGTGACGCGGTGTCAACGCCGCGATACACTAATACCGCACCGATGACCTCTTCATCATTTGCCATGGTGAATGTAAAAGAACCAGGGTTGGTGTCTGCAGCATCGGCCACTTTGTAAAACAGCGCAAAGTCAACATCATTACCATTATTCACCTCAAAACGCTTGGTCCACCCTGCTGGCCCTGCAATACCGGCATTGTTGTCTTCAGTCGCAATGTAGCCGACCAACAAATCGCCTACTTGAATTCCGGCAGGCCGCGCAATCACCAGCGACGATATGCCGTCACCGTCAGCCGACGAACTGCTCACGAAAGTCACTTGCGCCCACGCTGTCGACGCGCAAAGGCTCGCTAACGTCAAAAGCATCAAGGCAATCGCGCGCCTCACATTCAGCAGAAATACGCAATTAGCACTATGAAACTGTGTCATTTTCTTTGCTTGCGTAGTCTGTAAAGCAAGCTGTCTAGTATCAATATTCATGGGCTAATCCACCGTGGTTGTGATGGTTATTGTTTTTGACTGACCTATTGCTAAGAAGCCCATTTCGCAGGTCACTGTGCCCGTGTTACCGGGTAGCGAACAATTACACACACCCAAATTACCCACGGTGCAGGTGCCCCCGCCATTGGAATTGTTGGTCGACACCCACGTGAGCCCTGCAGGCAGCACATCGTTGATTTCGACGGATGGAGCCGTCAACAGTGATGAGGCAGAATTCGTCGCGGTTAGTGTGAACACCAATTCGTCGCCGCTGCTTACTGGATTCGGTGCGGCGGATTTGACAATGCTCACATCAGGGAAAGGCGGTACATCAAAAAAGTCTTGATTCTCTAAGTTGGTTGAGTTCGTAACTTGAATCGAAGAAGCCGTACCATTCGACCCATCACCAATCGTGTCACAGCCATTGCCTGCACCACAATTAAGCGTTGAATTGTCAATATCCCCCGTGCTGATGTAATCGGGCAAGTTTGTTTGCACGATGATGTAATTACCCGACGGAATCGCCATAAACTCATAGGAGCCATCGGTGGCAGTGAGCGTTTCAGACAGCAACACATCGGTGGCAGGGTTGTAAATTCCATTGTTGTTAACATCGCGATACAAGCCGACCACGACCGCAGGAATACCCTGCTCGCCACTGGTGAAAGTACCCGAGCTATCCGTATCTGCATACACCGTGCCGGCTATACGGTTGCTCACGGGAATAATGGCATCCGATGTTAAACACGGGCTCGTGCCACACCCTGCATAATCAGCACGCGCTTGGTTGCGCGTTACTTCACCAAACGACGCCGTAGCCCTGCCGCACATTCTAAACGAAGCAGACGCACCCGGCGCCAACGTGGGGATAGTCGCCCAACTAGCGACATTGCCGCTGATACCCGTAAACGCGACATTACCACCCGTGCTGATCGAGCCAGTATAAGTGCCCGCATTACAGCCTGCGGTCGCTAACGACACCAGCGTTACATCCGTAATACCTTGATCGCGCGGCACCACGTTGGTCAAATTGTTGGCACTTAAATTATAAATTGTGAACTCGTAAGTGATAATTTGACTGGTCTGCACCGCTGTTGCAGAAACAGGGTCTATAATTTCCTTTACAATTACAGCAGTCGAATTCAAGTCAGCGCAACTGCGCGACACTTCATAATAACGCCAGTTGTTGTCTTTGGCGGCAACGGTAGAAGTATCACCGGGGATTGAATCCGCGCACACACGCTCTCCGTCTAACTCTGCTAGGAACATTGCAACATCTGTCAATTCAAGCGTAATGGACCATCGCTCAAGATCACCTAAGCGTCGCGCGCCATGCACAATGCGCACCGCATTGGTATTGGCGGGCAAACTGTTCGAGCCGGTCAACACAAAACCGCCACTCGCAGGTACCGCCGTATTGTTGATTGCGCCCTGCGCATTGGCGGGCGTGACTGCGCCGCTTCCGCCGATTTTGTCGCCTAATATTTCAATCCTTTGCCACGGTCCAACACCACTCAAACGATTCACCAAACTACCACCGCGACTTGGGTTGTAGTCATTGGTGTAATAGACATCAGGGCCGGCAACAGGCGAGCCCGTGCCTCGGTTGGGCGTACCTAACACAATCGGGGTATTACCTTTACCACCGTTGCCTGATAATGCGCCGCCTTCGCCAAAAGCTACTGTTTGATCACGATCCCACACGTTGTAGACCATAGAGGGGTCCACGCCCGTGCCCTCAACAGTGTCAAAGCCATTCGGGCTATTGGGGCCAGCAAATTGTTGATGGGTACGAGCGTCGGTGCTATAAAA
This sequence comes from uncultured Gammaproteobacteria bacterium, assembly GCA_964407915.1. Lineage (GTDB taxonomy): Bacteria > Pseudomonadota > Gammaproteobacteria > Arenicellales > Arenicellaceae > Arenicella. The sequence continues at coordinate 13,151 of CAYOXK010000040.1, read as the reverse complement.
AGCACCTGTATCTTGTTGCACTTCATTTACATACCCTTCGCCGAGCCCCGCACCATAACCCACTGCGCCACGCACGCCATAACCATTATAGGTGGCGTCCACGTCGTCAGCAGAAGCTTTTACGTATGCACCACCTGCGCCAATCTGCACATAGGCCACATCCACTACGACTACCCCATCGGGTACATAAAAAGTACTCCACGCGGCGTGCCCGTTAACCGAACCCGTATCTCTTGGTGTGACTTCAATTACAAACTGAATACGGTCTCCAACATCATAGCCATCGGCAATATCGTCAAGCGGTATCGGGAAGATTCGTACGTTTTCGGAACCTAGGTAATCCGCTCGGGCAATCGCAGCAACAACCAATAAGCCCGCCAGCGCCAAGGTCGTTACCCCATGCTTTCTAGCACTGAAAGTTCTGCGCGAACTAATACATTTGGAGTTGTTTATCTTCACTTTTTTACGCTGCATTTGGATAACGTCGTTTTCAGTTAGAATATATTGTTACTGTGTACTTTGGTGTCAAACGGAAGTCAATTCTGAGCTTTCGGCACTAAATTTCTAATCAAAGGTCTATCTTCACCGACGGGCGGCAACAAAACTACACGCGTGCCCTAACCTCTCGGATACCGCTCTGCATTAGTCAGGCTTCTCAGTCTTATCGCTAAAATAATCCGTCAAGCTCGCCGCCGACCTTAAAACTCATGCGTAACCAACTGATATCTTTACTAATAATACGCCTGAACTATTAAAAAACAACGCTAATTCGTGCGATTTATCAGGCACTTTGAAAAGCTCTAGGACATCAAAACTATGTAAATGACTATTAAATATCCACGGCCTTAGATTAAACCATTGCTGCCCGCAATTCATTTCGTTCTAAACGAATTAACATTGTTCTACAATTTAAGAAAGGGTCGCCCGTGCGAGGCAGAAAACAACCTGCTCTTCGAACAGCATCGAAACGCATTTTTGAACCTCAAAATCGGCTTAGTTTTCGAATCATTGAGGCCCTGTGATGCCCACTCCAGCCTGTCTAGACATAGGCGTGATTGCTAACAAGCAAAATTGCGATTAAATCTTGCTACTTCTTGGTTGCGTCCTGCCATGTGCATGATTGCGACCCATTGCCTAAGCAATCCCACGTCTTGCGTCCTGTGGAATGATACACAAATACGCCATCGCCAGCCTGCCTGCCAGTAGTGCCTGTCGCCGAGGGCGACGCCACCGCAATAAAGTTAGTGGCATTGGCCGAAGAAATAAAGGCTCCGTAGTGGCCATCCGCCGACAATCGATCCACCGTTAGGCTGTTGATGTCAGTCGTATAGGTTTTATTGGCCAAGTAATAGGACTGCTGCGCCGCCGCCACGCGGAGCAGCAAATCCATGCCATCACCGCGCCGCGAACGGTCAATATAACCAGTATAGGAAGGCATGGCCACGGCGGTTAAAATGGCCACGATACCCACTGCCACCATAACTTCTAACAACGAAAAGCCCCGATTGTGCATAAAAGTGCCTCGCTTCAATTTCATTTCCAATCTTTTGCCTCGCGCCAATTCACCCGTTTGGATGGCGGACGAATCGACAAGAAGTCGGTTGTATCATCCGAGCGGCCCGTGTATGGGTCTAGCGTTATCGACGGAGTACCAATAAATCCTTGGAATCCACCTTGACCTGGAAACTCGACGTCCTCTGGGTCAGCGCCACTCCCGCCACCATCGTCCGGGTCGCCACTGCCACCAAAATCAGTATCGGGTAAATCTCGATATGCGCGTAAGTCCTCATTCACCTCACCACACTCCAAATTCCGATTATTCGGCGGACTAAAGTCCTTAAGGTGTTCGTAAATCGCCACATCCCAAAAGAGTTCCCCAGAAGGCAACGTAGCTGACACAACAAACGCCCCGTTGCGATAAGCCGTGTTTTGCTGTTGCCCCGATGACAACAGCGCCGTAGGAGGCAACACGGGACCAGCAACATTCTTTTCTTTCACACATCCAGGCTCTACAGCTCGAATAGAATTAATGTCGTTAAACTTTACTCTCAATTCGGTTAAGTCTTCTATCTTGCACGTTCGATCCTCGGGCGGCAATGCGGCAAAATCAGGCGCGCTGATACCTCGCTTGTTCAGCTCTATTAAAGCAAGCTCTGTGGGTGATCGATAGTTCTTGCTGTCTGGGAGACTTGAGCAACCAAAGTAAATTTTAGCAGGCTCAGCAATCTTATTACTGGAAATACCTTTAGCATATCGTTGATTGGCCCACGTTTGCGTATCGACCGAGTGCGGATTGGTGACATGAATAGTCACCACATCATCCTCGTCAATTAGCGCGCCCGCTGCCGTCTTGAATGCGCCCGAATCGGCGCCATCTTGCAAACCCTTGTAATCTTTACCCATGCCCACTGCGGTCTCGACATGTGGCGTGTTCGTTGGTCTTGCCGAATTTGGCTTATTGACTAACATTTGCACGCCATTCGAATCGTGCTGGTCGTCGTACTCGTGCGTATGCTTACCATTATCGAACATCTTTTCGGAATTCGCGCCTCCGCCTTTACCCCCCTTACCACCTTTCTTACCACCTTTCTTAGCAGGCGCATTCAATGCAGGAGCATTAAAATCAGCTACGCCGGACGGAATAGAGCCTAGCGTTAACGCCCGCACAGGGTTGTAATATTCGTCCACGTCAATATGCCCGCCTTTCAAGCCAGGGTCTACAAACGGACTATTAAACTCATTCCTGACCTCAATCGCTAGCGTCAAAATAAACACGTCATTACCGTTGTTGGCCGTAATAATGCGAGGGGCAGAGGCCACGGCTTTCCCAACGGCCCCACCAATAGGCACCACTCCCGAAGGCCCGCCCACAATATTGATAACGTCAGATGCGTCAATATCATCGTCTAAATTTGCGTCAAATACGGGCGTTTCTGGTGCACCACCCGTCAAATAATCTAAAGTATGTAACCAGTTAAAATTATTGACGTCGATGATACTTTCAACAGACATCACATTAAGGCGTTGACTACTAACCGACATATCCGAAAGCGCTTGTTCGTTCTCCGGCAGCATTACCACCCAACCAACATTATCGTTTGATTCCACCGTAGTCTTAATGCCTCTTAGAACTCCACCAGTGCCCCCGTTGCCTGTAGTGTGGGTTGTTAGAGTAAATGGCTCAGCGGGGTAGATTCCGTATGGCGGGTTATAGGTATCACCAGCAGGCTTGTCATCGCGAATAGCAAAAATACCGCGCTCTCCAACCACCGATTCATGCGACTCATCCAGCGCCATGCCATTGCCGAAGTACACCATTTGGCCACCCTCAGGGTGCAACGTTACAACGGGCGCGTTCGTGATCGGGATAAACAACGTGTATCCGTCGGGTCCCGGGCCGCTGTTAACGACTTGAATCAAAGGGTTGCCCGAAAACGCCACTTTCATCGACGCCGTTGACGTTTTTGTCGCGCCTCTAAGGTCAAATTTCCAAAGATTGCCGTCAAGATCGCCGGCGTAGACGTAGTCAACCGCACCGTCGAAATCGGCGTCCCAGCCGGTCACGGAAGATAAACCATTCGGTAACAAATCACGCCACGGTGCCGCCCTGCTCGCCTCAATTCGCTTGATTAAATTACCCGTGGCGAGCTCAACTATATAAAGACTAGGGTTACCACTGCCTGTACTGTTGTAGCCGTTTCCAAAGATGGCAACCCAGGTGCCATCTGAAAGTTTGCTGATAATTGGCCGACTATACGTATAGCCTAAATCCGCGTTGCCGCCAGAGTCGTCACCGTCTATGTCGCCGTCTCCGTCGGTATCAAGCGCTTTAAACTCCCACACAAACAGATTTCGAGCGCCCGCCAAGGTCGAGGCGTCTGACACGGGATCAGTAACGTCCAACGCAAACACGCCGCGCCCACCACCGCGCACTCCACTGACCAAAATCGTTCGCCAGCAACTACCACCACCGCACTTGGGAAATGGGCCATAGGCGTCTTGAACAACGGGCGAGCCATCCATACTAAACTGTTGCACAGCTGTGTCGGGTAGTGTGTGTTCCTTCAACGAACCTAAAACCGCATGAGGCACATACGCAAATACTTCGCGACCTGGCGATGCACCAGAAACGGAGGCATCGCCCGCCTCAAATGCATGCAACATGCCATCATTTGCACCTACATACACCATTGGTTTACGATTGCGCTTGGCTAGGCGAAATGCAGGGTAACCGTTGTCGGCAAAAAACTCTGAAGGGGCCCCAACGTATGCGGGCGAGGAATTAACAACGCTGCCCATTTTGTTATGGAACTCGGTACCCCCGATCCACTTTACTGTACGGCTACGAAATTTCGATCCTTCGTTACTCGAATCCCCGCGAATCCAATTTAAAATATCATTTGTAGAACTGCTCGTGTCGCCTTCAGGATCAATTTTTAACTTGACGCTATTTGGTAACGAACTCCACAAAAAAACCCTCGTGAAATTGTTCTCTTGGCTGGTAAATATCTTCCGCGAATTAGGTGTAACGAGACGCAGCGACCGTGAGGCGCGCCAAAGCGATCTATCCACCGAGATCAAACCATTTGAGTCGAACGAGTCTTCAGACACCGAACCAGTGGCATCCACATCGCGCGCAATTAGATCACCAGTAAAACTCTCGTTGTTAAAGCGAACTTCAAACAGTTGCGCACCACCGGTACCTAACTTTGTGCGACTAATCGCCGGCGTGCCGAGTTGGATGTAAGGCTCAGAGTCCAGTTGAATGTCGCGGGCGAAGGCTGTGTGTGCACTGGTCATGCACAATAGAGTGCAGAACGAAGCAATGGCACTTCGAGACAATATTCGCTTTATCGCGTTAAACCCAATTGATGACGGTAGGGCTGCATATTCGGCACGGCTTAGAAAGGTAGTGTTCATAATTGTCTCTCTGATATTGATCAGGTTTAGCATGTGCCGCTGCCGTCGGCACGCGTACATATTCTCATCATAGTTTGCACAACAGTAGGCGACTTAGCACTGGCGGGTGGCGCGCCCGACGCGGACATTGGCTCCTCAAAGGCAATGCCCGTTACTCGGTAAAAATGGATAACGCGTTCAGTGTCGCCGGGCACTGGCCGCTGACCAAAATATTCAATCTGATTTTTGCCGTAATTCATACCCTGATTAGAGGCCACTTGAGCGCCCGTCCAATAGCCAGTAGTCGTTGTGTGGTCGCCTTTGTACGGGGGGCTGAAGTCAAGCGTGCAAGCGGCAATATTGTCGAAACACACAGCCACTTTAGTACTCCAGTCATCTTCCGCAAGACCCACAGCGGCATCCGCATTGCGCAACGAAGTCTGTTTTTCGGCGATGTTACGCGCAATCATTATTTGTAAGTTAGATTCATTCACGGTTCCCAAAGTAATCATGGTGGTGGCCATAATGACCACCACCACGATCAGCAGCAGCACGAAGGCCGCGCCTTGCTGGCGCACTGGCAAGCGCATTTTTTGATTGCGGATAGATATTGTGGGTATTAACATTTTGGGTTTTTCAAACTATTTTTGCGTACTTTGGTTTGATGTCGTCAAGTAACTCTAAAGCGTGTTCCCTGCTTGGTCGTTACGCATAAACACGGTGGTAGTAAACGCTTCGCGACGATAATGATCGTTCTTTACAATCGTCTTACCTGCTATGGTGTACGAACCGCGCTTGTCGTTATTGTAGATATCTTTACTTCCATCAGCGCTCGCAAGATAGTTATCGTCGGCAAACGGCGAGCGCACCAGCACACCTACTTCGGTACTGCGCGCTTGCGCCCAATTCACCACTTGGTCGGCGCGGCGCATGGCGTCAATAATGCCGTCGTCGTCGGTATCTAAACCCACTCGCACCTGCATGTCTTCCACGTATTCAGCCACCAAGGTGCTAGTCATTTTGTCTCCATCAAACGACACTTGATACAGAGAAGGAATCGGAGTGCCACCATCGGAACTGCTGGAGCAAGGTTGACTGCTGCATTTACTGATGTAAAAGACCACAGTTTCAAAAGGGTACACAAAAGTTGCGGGAGGCTCCGTAAAATCAGCACCGCTGTTGATATTGCCGGCGTTATCCGCCTTAAAAATCTTGCCTTGCATCATGCCCAAATGCAGGTAAACATTGCCTGCCTTTATTTGCCCTGGTGCATCCAGCGGCGCACCCGCATACCGAATAATTAAAATATCAGTACCGGTTTTATAGTTGGAAAAACTTATGCAGCCAGGAAGAATCGAGCTGGTAATTTCAGAATCGTTCAAAACTTCGATGGGCACATTGATGTCGGTCGCCCATCCCGCCACATTACAATCATGGTGCAGCGCCGCAGTGTTGTCGTGCGTAATGGACGTAGGCAACACATTAATTCCCCAGTAGCCTGCCAAGCGCAAATTATGCGATAAGTTGTACACAACAAACCGTCCCGCATCCTGCAGATAGTTAACGTTGTTCGTCAGCACCGCTGAGGTACGCAGACCCTGCAAAGACACAAACAGCGCGCTCACCAAGATCATCGAAATGAACAAGCTGATCATCACCTCCAACATACCAAAGCCCGCTTGCAAAGCGCGACTCGGGAACAGAGCTGCACAATTTAAATTGCCGCTACCTTTAGCAACCGCACGGCATGAAGTTGCAATACTCATTGGCGAATTCGACGTCATCAAAACACTCCCATCGAACCAAAGTCCAGCATAGCGCATACGGCGCGCTCGTTTGCGGGGCGCCCTTCGCCTTTGGCACAGTTGGTTGATTGCTTATCCTCGACACCGTCGTTATTGGCGTCGTTTTCAATTTGTTCCAGCCAGATTAGCTCTACCTCGTATTGCGAGCTGCCAGCAACCCGAGCGATGGTCGCTTCCACCGCGGTTGGAAAGTTACTCTGTAAATTCACTTTCCAGTGCGCTAAATCATACGCGGCTTGTTCGGTTGGAGTGCAGGTGAGCGATACGCTGCTGCAATTTTTCACCCGCTTCCAGTCAGCCGCCTTAAAATTAGAGGTGCTGTAATAGCCCGCCTCCATCGCTGTGGGGTTTGCTTTTATACGATCGTACAAGTCGGAGACCAAAATGGTAGCGTTAGTATCCAGTACTGAGGCATTCGATAGCTTCATCGCTAAACCCTGTGTGGCGAGTAGGCCGAGCAAACCCACCATAAACAAAAGCCCCGCAATCATCACTTCGAGCAAAGAAGCACCTTGTTGCGTTTTTTGCGACTGCAATCGCATGCCTCTACGGCTTGAATCGGGACTGGATATAGGAGTTGACATACGCATATTACTCATGATGTTGCATCTCCATCGGAGGGGGCGGTCACATTGCAATTACCCTTGTTCTTGACTAATACGCTGCCAGACTTTGAGACCACTTCAACTTGGTAACCTTCCGACTCGTCCTGCCGACATATCTCAAACCAGTACTTGTCTGCACTCTGCTCAATACGCCCTGTTGGGGAGAAAGACAACTGCGTAAAGTCTGGCTCAGCGTCTATATTTACATTAACTAAGTCGGCCACCAAAAAAATCTCTTCGCCCACGTTAAAACTACCATTACCGTTGGCGTCGGCATACACCACGATACCATCACCAAACTCATTGTCACTCGAGGCTGAACCACTGCGATTAATGATATGAATGGTTTGACCATCTCTGATAGCCCGCGAGCGTGCGAGCTGTAAGGCACTGGCAAACTGTGTTTTCGCACTATTAAGCGCACCATAACTACTTATATAGTTGAGCGCTGGCGCAGCAGACACCACCAGCAGGGCCATCACCGCAATCGCGATAATCAGTTCCAACAAGGAAAAGCCCCTAACGGGTTGAGTTTTGCTGAATAACGGTGTTTGCATCTTCTGCATCTATAAACCCACTTAAACTGAGTAATACTTGTTGACTCCGCATTAATACGGATTTCCAACGTTGATGTAACATTTAACAGTTGACACAACAAATGAGCGTGGACAAACGGTTTCAAAGTGTTGCTAAGCGGCCTAGAACAAGCTATTGACGCACGCCGAACTCGCTGTCACTAAAGCTGAGCAACAGCCCTAAAACAAACCATTAAAGAACAGCACTTAACGCTCATCCAATTTTTTGAAACACGAGATCGTGCACGCCGTGCCCATGGCGAATGCCGCGCTGTTCGTATTTGGTGGTGGGACGATAGTCTGGCTTGGGGGAGTAGCCCTCGGCAGTATTCTGCAGGCCTGCGCTGGCCGAAAACTCTTCCAGCACTTGGCTTGCGTAAGGCTCCCAATCCGTAGCCACGTGCACGTGGCCACCAGGTGCGAGTTTGGCGAGCGCCAGCTGCACAAAATCCGCATTAATGAGCCGACGTTTGTTATGACGCTTTTTGTGCCAGGGGTCAGGGAAGAATATTTGTAGGCGGTGCAGCGATGCATCGGCGATTTGATATTTAAGCACGTCTACGGCGTCGTGTTGCGATACCCGCACATTGGTTATCGCGCGTTTATTTAGCTGCACGAGTAGACTGCCAACGCCGGGGCGATGCACTTCCACCCCGAAAAAATTGGTTTCAGGAGCCGCTTGGGCCATATCAGCTAACGACAAGCCGTTACCAAAACCAATTTCCAACACCGTATTAGCCTGCCGACCGAACAGTTCCGCGAAATCAACCTCATCCTGATCGAACGGCACGCCAAACTGCGGCCACACGGTGGCTAGGGCATTCTCTTGGCCTTTAGTAAGCTTGCCTTCGCGGCGCACAAAGCTGCGAATGGCGCGGGGTTTTACAGACTCTTCTGACATAGCAATAGCGGGGTGACGCGTCGATATTCAAGACAGTGTGCTGGCGATACAGAGCGCTTTAAGCTGCGCGGCAAAGTCTCGCGGCAAGGTATCAAAGCCACCGTAGTTTAGCGCGTAGCGCGGCGTGGCGCGCACCAGCGCCATCATTGCCCGAAATCCGTGATCTTCTAAGTTGCGCGCGTTGACATGATTGTTCATCAGCTGCAAACCGGCTTGCGCAGCGCTGAGTTGGCTAAATTCAAACTCTGATTCCCGACCAAACTGCGGAAACACAAATGCGGCAAGATGGCCTTGTTCGGCAAGCGGGTCGAACAGTTTGCCGCCGAGGCTACTTATAGGTATAGCGTTCGCCAGATTACCCTGTGCAAAGTCTTGGTTGACGAGCAAAGGCTTGATGGCCTCGAGGCCGTTAGATTTTATCTGTATTGGACGACCGATACCTTCCACCTCATGCTGGTGGTTAATTAAGATGAGCTCGTCGGTTATGTAGTCAAAACCGTTGGCCACCAACCACGCGGTAAAGGTGCTTTTGCCCGCACCGCTTTTGGCGGGTACAATCAAAACTCCACCTTTATGACTCACCGCAGCCGCATGAATACAATGCACACCCACGGCATTATTGGCGGTATGAAACACCATCCGATCGGTGAGGTGATAGACCAAATCGCCTGGATGTTTGATGGTACGCTCGACGCCATGTTCGCGATCGTTGAGTGTCCATCGCCCTACTTCACCCCCCACAGACAACTGAATGCCGCGCTTATTTCGCACGGGCTCAGCGTGCAGATCTTGCAAGATCGGCTCTAAAAAGGCCTCGGCAGCATTCGACTTTAAACTTACCGAAATAACCACGCTGGCTTGTTGAATCCGCCAAAGACTCACTTAATGAACCTCGGCACGCGGGCACAATCGTTCACGACTGAGCTACCTGTACTAAGGCCGCTTGTTGCTGCAGATCGTCAATTACTTCAACGACATCCTCACTTATCTGTGCGGCTTGCTCTGGATAGGTTTGTTGCAGAACCGCTACAATGTCTTCAACACTGCGCTGGCCATCACACATTTCCCAAACCACCGCAGACGACCCATTTAAATGTAAGGTAGTGGCATTAACGGGATTGTAGAGCAACAGCTCACCGTCCATATCTTCGAGCAAACATTCAGGCGCTTGTGCGTATATTGCCTTAAGGTCCATAGGGGTGCTTTAATTAAAGAGTTATTGAAGGAACGTTATTGTAAAGGAACTGAACGAGGGCTTTAGCTAATTGCCGTACAGCTAACGCTTAAGCGAAGGTAGATTAGAGTGTGTTTAAAACATTTTGAGTCGAGTTCTGCAACCAGTGTTGATCTTGCGTTAGCCGCCAAGCAGGCGCGAATACACGCGCCGACTCAACCAGTTTGCAATTCGCAGTGGATGTTTTACCCACTTGACCCACAACAACGACCGATTGGGGTTGGCATTGTAATACAAATAGAGCCACCAGTCCGATGGACGGAACATTAAACGCAAGCGCTGAACCACACTATAACGCCCCATTAACGCGGTGCGCAGCGACACCATTATTTCGCCCACGCCGTTGATGGGCCGACTTGGTAAATCGCCTACTTGCTCTTGTAGCGCTACTGGCAAAGGCGTGTACGCATGTAAACAGCGCAACGTATTGAGCACATGCGGATAGCGGTCGCCGAGCTCTTTAAGCCCGCCACTGCGCTCCTGCGCAACAAGATATTGCGCCAAACCGATCACGTCCATCACGTTGATGAGCTTGAGCACCGCGCCCGAATGTAGCCCTTCTAAATGCTTGCTTACTTGATGCGCGAAAGGCAGATCAGCTAAAGCTGGCACCGATAACTCCTGCCAATTAATTCGCTGAATTTGCGTTGCATCGGTGGGGAAATAAAAGTGCCCTGGCACTTCGCGCGAAATGCCGTCGTTATGCAATTCTACGCTCACCGAAAAGCCATCCACCATTTTGCTGGCATTGGGCAACTGATGCATGTCGCGCATAAACTTAGAGGGCTGCGACTCAGGCAATTGATAACCCAATTCCCGCATCACTTTGGCAGCCCTTGGTAGTTGCTGGCGCGGCATTAAAATATCCATATCACGCATTGGGCGTAGCTCAGGCGTGTGGTAGATGAGGGGCATCAAGGCCGCACCTTTAAGTGCGACCCAATCCAAGGATTCGCTAGCAAACGCGTCTGCGATTTCTTGCAGAGCTTTATAGCGCGCGGCTGCAGCAGCCCGATGCCGAATATTAAGCGCTTTGAGCGACAGCTTGGTTGTCGCTGGTACCGGCAAATTAGCCTCGGTAATGTGTTTGCTGGCAAAGCCTGACAAGCCATGCAGTTCGATCTGCTCCAACCACACATTCCACTGCGTGACGCTTTCGAGTAGCATCGCCGCATGGGCTTGAGCAGCTGCGTCGAGCTCAAACCGAGCAAGGCTGATGACAGAGTCGATAGGTTTATACATAATTCAGGCGCAAAGCGTACTGTGGTCGACCTGCAGTGTAACCGAGAATCGCGGCTTTTTAAGCGCCCCGACGCACAAATCGAAACCACAGAATGACACGGTCTGAATCACCCACCATCACCAAGGCAATACTGCAATGGCATGCGAGCCACGGCCGGCACGACCTGCCTTGGCAGGCGAGTTCACACGCCTACCCCGTGTGGTTATCCGAGATCATGCTACAACAAACGCAAGTGGCTACGGTAATCCCCTACTTCAATCGCTTTCTAAAACAATTTCCAACAGTACACAGCTTAGCCGCAGCCCCTGTCGACGCAGTGCTTCATCTGTGGACAGGCTTGGGCTACTACGCCCGCGCGCGCAATCTGCACAAAGCGGCACAAATGGTGGTGGATCAATTTGCTGGCGAATTCCCCACCACTATTCAAGACATGCTTTCACTACCCGGCATTGGCAAGTCCACTGCGGGCGCAATTCTCGCCTTCTCGACCAATCAGCGCCACGCCATCTTAGATGGCAACGTTAAACGAGTTTTGTCGCGAGTTTATGGCGTAGAGGGCTGGTACGGCGAGCGCGCCGTAGCCGCTCAATTGTGGTCGCTGGCCGAAGCAAATACGCCGCGGCAAGACGTAGCTGTATACACGCAAGCAATTATGGATTTTGGCGCCACGCACTGCACCAGAACGCGCCCACAATGCCACAGCTGCCCGCTCGCAACACGGTGCGTTGCATGCCAGAACCAGCGCGTAAATGAGCTACCGCACGGAAAGCCGAAACAAACAAAGCCCGTAAAAAGCACGCGGATGCTATTTGTAAGCAACAGCCAGAACGAGATTTTATTACAACGAAATCCACCAACAGGAATCTGGGGCGGATTGTGGTGTCCACCGCAAATCGCTGAGGGCTCTTTATCCGCTGAGGGCTCTTTATCGGCTGAGGGCTCTTTATCGGCTGAGGGCTCTTTATCGGCTGAGGGCTCTCAATTGGCTGAAAGCTATTTATTGGCTGAAGGCTCTACTCTGGTGGGCCAAACGCTTGAAATTCTGGGGCTTAACCTCATCATTACTAAACAGCACAACATTCACCGGCATACATTTAGCCACTATCACCTAGACATACGGCCGCTCAGTGCACGTATTAGTGATAGCTCGCAAGCGCTCGCCGAGTCACCAGCCCAGATGTGGTATAACACCAAGCAACCACAGGCAATAGGCTTGGCCGCACCGGTTAAGAAGATGTTAGCGGAATTAAAACTCTAAGCAGTCGCAACAGCGATCATGCGAATACACTTCATTAGAAATCAAAACATAGGCACGGAGAAGCACCCATGAGTCGAATGGTATTTTGTCAAAAACTGCAGAAAGAAGCGCCCGGTCTCGCATTTCAAACTTGGCCAGGCGAACTCGGCAAGCGGGTATTCGAAAACATCTCGCAAGAAGCGTGGAGCCAGTGGGTGAACCACCAAACCATGCTCATTAACGAATACCGCCTAAACCCAATGGAGCAAAAAGCCAAGGAATTGATTGTGGGCGAAATGGAAAAATTCCTATTCGGCGAAGGCAGCGAGCCACCCGCCGACTTCGTACCAAAAGCAAACTCCGACGATCCATTATCTGATGAATACTGACCAGCGGGCTTAAAACCCAAAGCCCACAAAAAAGACTTGACTCAATCAGTGCATTGCATTGTAATGCGCCGTTCCGAAAGGACCCCCACACACGTCTTATTCAAGATACGGCCAGGTAGCTCAGTCGGTAGAGCAGGGGACTGAAAATCCCCGTGTCGGCAGTTCGATTCTGTCCCTGGCCACCATTTTCAATTTGAACTGAACGACAATCACTACGAGTGAGTTCGGCTCTACCCCATTAACGGGGGATAGCATTCATCAGA
>CAYOXK010000039.1:0-22741 GCA_964407915.1 uncultured Gammaproteobacteria bacterium | reverse complement strand
CACTGCCGAATGGGGATACTTTAAAGTTTTCTTGCAATAGGTTTAGAGACGGCTTCTTTGGTTACGACGGACAGCGTAAATGGATTCGATATAACACCAATAACACCCAACAACCCTGGGGATGCCCAGAAAACGAAGTTGGCAAGACCGACCTTTGTTACGAGAGCCCTACCGCGGAAGAGGGGGGGCCGGGTGGCATCGAGGATGCCGTTCGCGTGAATTTCACCTGCCAGTCAAACTGATTCACGACACAAAGACGTCATAGCTGCGGGTACTTTTTTACAAATTAAAAATATTATTTTAGCTGCGCGCGACACTGATAGTGCCTTCATCAGACCCTTTACACCCAATATCGGTAGATAAGCCCAGAAAGAAAGTTCCCTCACCTCCGGCGTCTGGAAAGCTTGCGCTTAACCTGCCTGGTACAGCTAGCTCAGAGATGATACCTCCGACCACACGAGTATTACCGTTGACTTGCGTGGTGATTTGTTCACTAAACGGCCCAGTGATACATTCAACCCCCGTGATGGTTACAATTGGTCGCCCACCGGCTGGAATTTGAATGGTGATGTTGCCACTATAAAATCCGTTCGCGTAAGAGCCTGTATAAGTGATCCCTGGCTCCACCCCACCTCCGCTAGAAGACCCTCCGCCCCCACAAGCAGCTACCACGCCAATCGAGAGCGCTAAGAGCGCGGTTTTATAAAGTCGATGTGTTTGCATATTCCCCCCCGGAAAAATTAGACACCAATAAACAACTAAAGCATTAACTCACTCACATTGAATTATGCGTTCAAATGAATTTAAGCAAAATTTGCCCCCAGTTCAAAACAAAAATCAACGAAAGGCTAATTTGGGCAGGTTTGCGCAATTAGCAAACAACAACGATTGAGCGGCAAATTTGCTATGCACTCAACACCTAGACCCTACTTGTCCATCAAGCTATTCTTACTCTCATGTGATACGTAATCAAAAAGCAGAGCTGTTTAAATAACGATGTCTCAATAATAAAATCTCGAAGTGAAGTGCGCTCTGCAACACTCAGCGTGCTCAGCCTTACTAAAACAAAGGAGGAACGATGTTAAGAACAATAAAAATCGTATTAATCGTATGTGTTGCCGCATGGGGTTTTTTGGGCGCGGCCCACAATCTTATTGATTGGCGCGGCACCCTTGACGCCGTGGGTGCGGCAACTTCAATGGCTACCTTTGAAGGCGGAGCAGACCGCTGGCAAGCTACGACAAATGGCGCGGTTATATGGGCGGGCGCTCTCATGATTATGCTGTTAAAAGTATATTCTGCCTGCCTCTGTACCCTAGGCGCGGGCAAAATGTGGCAGGCGCGCTCGGGCGATAGCCTAGACTTTCAAGCTGCAAAAAACTACGCACTTGCAGGATGTGGCGTTGCCATGATTCTGTTGTTTGGAGGATTTGTGGTCATCGGCGAGTCGTGGTTCGAAATGTGGCGCTCTGACATCCTGCGCGACCTCTCGCTGCAATCGGCCTTTCGCTACGGCGCAATGATTACCTTAATCGCCCTGTTTGTGGGAAGCCGCGAACCAGATGAGCAAAGCGCCTAACGCAAAAATCTAAGAAGCCTGCGCCTAGACATTTGCACATAAGCAAGCAGAGCATCTACGGCGCAGGACTTTATTTAGTGCACAACATCAAGCCCTTTAGCCATTACCTGTGCAAAGTGTTTATTCGCACTTAAAAGTTCTAACATTGCCTGTCTCGGCATAAATGGTTGCTGTAACCCTTTGGCAAAACTGGGCAACACCGACAGCCCCGCCGCCATACTGGCCGCATCAACTTTAGTAATCTTTAAATACCCCACAAATATCTCGGTTCGCAGAAAATGCAGCAAGAGATCAAGGGCATTCTGGGCGTCTTGATTGGTGTTGGCAGCAATACACAACGGCTGGCACCACGTTTGCGCCACATTCAGTTGCATTCGGTTAGCACCAGCAGCGCTGAGCGTCGCAACTAAAGAACGCTCAAAATGTTGTTGAAACGTGGCAAAGTCGGGCTTAGTAAGGCACAGCATAAATAGCGGAAACTGTGTTTGCTCGTGCAATAGAATCAAGCAATTGCGGCTCTGAATATTGGCGATCCTAGCGTGCCAGTTGTTCAACGGATTACTACAATCCAGTGTCACTTGTTTTGCGTCTTGCGCCGTCTTCGACCTTATTAACCCTCGCTCATCCAATTGAAATCTTTTATACAGATTTTGCGAAACGTGCAATCCAATCATAATTACCCCCCACCAGCACCTCACTGGTTAATCTTACGGATATCCTAGCAAGACTGGGTCTAGCGGTAACTACTGAAAAGATTTGGTGAGGGGTGCTGGTTGCGGGAATGACCGATCGGTGCCGACCATCACCAGCGGGCGATTCGTTGCATCTCTACTACGCGAATACTTTGCAATACTAGTGCTTCGAATATGTCCTCTAAATTGTCGTTATGGGCCGCTATGCCCGGCAAAGAAAGACTCGCTTCGGTAAAAAACTTTGCTCGCTCACCGTCTAACCAAGCGTCTTGCCACCAAGCTACAATGCTCGCTCGTGCAATCCTAAACCGCTCGTTCGTTGGAATGCGGTCTTTTTTCTCTAAATTGATCTTGGCGGTAGTGGGTAGTAAGTTCCATAGATCGTTATTGGGCCAACGCGCAAACGGTAAGCAATGATCAATATGGAATTTCTCTTTTAGTCGTTGCGCACTCCAAACACAATTCACATTTTTAGTTTGCTTGATCGCCTCTACTCGCTGCCTTGCCAATCGAGTTGTACGTTCGGCTTCTTGCCATTCGAGTCGCTGTAATAGTTCGTGTTTGGCCCAACTCTGATTATTTCTAAAGTCCTTCATCACCTGCGCCCACTCATTCAAAACCACTGGCTCGATCCAGCACGCGTATTGCGTCATTAGGTCCCATATATTGAGCGGTAAACTGAACTCACCGTAGCTGCATAAACTTTTTAAATCCAAATACAACGAGTCTAACTGCGCAGGTGTTCGGGCAATCTCAACTTCAAATATCTGATTAGCCGAGCCAGGAAACGTGGTGTAACGGGCCGGCATATTTTTGATGGTTTTCGCGATATCTTTTAAAGTATTGTGCAAAGCGGCCGCGGCCGCACCACTAAACAAATTGCCGATCGAAAAATCGAGGGGTGCAAAATTATGTAATTGCTTCCACCCATGCTCCTGCACAAAACCCAGCCCGGCATTGGGGTTACTGTTTTGCTGAATATCCTCATCCAGCATCGCTTTGTATTGTCGTGCCCAGTACAGCGCCACCAATCCCAAAGGCAATATAACCCGATTCTCTTCGCGGCGCACCACCGCACCTGGGTGACCATCGGCTATGCGCAGCAAAGTGCGCACCAAGGCCAGCTTGTAGGTAGAACTTTTGGCGTCGTTAATCAAGATATTGCGAACGACTGGAAATGCGCCGCTACCATCGTCAGGCAGCTGCATCACCACCGTTTCCCAATATACTTGGGCTCGGTTTAATGTATCTTCATCGGGCTGAGCATGCCGCATGCTTAGACCGAACTGTTGGGCAAAACTATTTAACTCGTCGGTGGACACTTCGAACATTTCGCGCTCATCGGCATTAGGACCGTGTCTGAGCGAAATAACCAAATAGCCATTGGGCTTGAGTAAGTTAGCGAGTTTTCGAAAGGCACGTTCTCGTTGAGATGGCGGGATATGCATCCATACCGCACTGAGTAGAATAAGATCAAATCGCAGCTGCAGGCCATTAACATGAGCGAGCTCCGGCAAGCTATCTGCAACCCATTGCACATTGTCTTCTTGCGTATACTCTTTGCCGAGTTGCAGGAGAGATGCAGCGGGCTCTACGGCAATGACCTCTAACCCTTGCTGCGAAAAAAACTTTGCATCACGACCAATCCCTGCACCCACATCTAATACCACGCCAGCAGTGGGCAAAAAGTCCTTCAACCACGCTTTGTGCACCTCCTGTGCCGTGGTCGAAAGATACTGCTTTTGAAAAGCCGTAGCGTTATTGTTGTAGCAGTTTAGTGTTTTGGCGCTCACCGACGATCCTCGTTACAACTATTTATCGATGGCTCGCGCCAAACTTGATTAAAGTTCTTTCTAATGTGCCTATGTAAAAGAGTCCAACACGCCATTGCTAAAACTGGTTCCATCGCGAGCTCGGCTATTTTTAAAAATCATCTAAGTTGCAACTGATTATAACTTGGCTACAGTGCCAAAAAGCTTCTTTCTTGCTGCGTTGCCGCGCACTCGTAATAAAACACTTATCAGATCTTTCGCTCGTTTGATTAGTAATTAGGCGGTGTGAGACGTATACTCGCGCGGCATCTGAGCTAGCCGTCTGCTATTGCTCAAGAACCATTGCTGTACATCGTGAATTTAGAGTGCGTACGTTAGTGGTTTGCATCAACCAAGCCATTAATAACACTAGTTTTAATACTAGCGGAGTGCATTCTATGCCTAAAAGTAAAAAGCCCGTTTCAGCGTCTACCGATATCCCCGAACCCGAATTAGAGATTGGCAACTTTGCTGATTTAGGTTTAGCCCCCGGCGTCTTGCAAGCCGTAATTGACCAAGGCTATGAACAGCCCTCGCCGATTCAATCTGCAGCAATTCCTGTTCTACTGCAAGGGCGCGACTTATTAGGTCAAGCGCAAACCGGCACGGGTAAAACAGCGGCGTTTGCATTGCCATTTTTAAGCATGATTGATGGCAGCAAACAGCATCCACAGTTACTCATTCTAGCGCCTACTCGCGAGCTCGCCATTCAAGTAGCTGAAGCTTGCCAACAATACGCTAAGCATCTTAAAGGTGTGAGCGTACTGCCCATTTACGGTGGGCAGTCTTACACCATTCAGCTCAAACAACTCAAACGCGGTGTACAAGTGATCGTGGGCACGCCGGGTCGAGTAATGGATCACATGCGTCGCGGCACCTTGTCGTTAGCCGGCCTTAAAGCCTTAGTGCTCGACGAAGCCGACGAAATGCTGCGTATGGGCTTTATTGACGATGTTAAGTGGGTGCTTGAGAACTCGCCGCCGCAACGACAAATTGCCTTGTTCTCGGCCACTATGCCGCGCGAAGTTAAAAAGGTGGCAGACCAACACTTGCGCGATCCAAGCTATATAAAAATTGCCAGCAAAACCGTTACGGGCGCTAATATCTCGCAACGCTTTTGGGTAGTGCGCGGCACGCACAAACTAGACGCCATCACGCGCATTTTAGAAAGCGAAGAAACCGACGGCGTAATTGTGTTTGTACGTACCAAAAACGCCACTACGGAATTAGCCGACAAATTGGCGGCGCGCGGCTTTAGTTGCGAAGCGCTGAATGGCGATGTGCCACAAGCCAATCGCGAGAAAATTGTCGACAAACTTAAAAAGGGCCAAATCGATATTTTGATTGCTACTGACGTTGCAGCGCGCGGCTTAGATGTGGAACGCATCAGCCATGTAATCAACTACGATGTACCGCACGATACTGAGTCGTATGTGCACCGAATCGGCCGTACCGGTCGGGCAGGGCGTAACGGCAAAGCCATTCTGTTTATTGCACCGCGCGAACAGCGCATGCTGGCATCGATTGAACGCGCCACTAATCAGACTATTGATCCGATGCAACTGCCTACCGTTAAAGATATTAACGAGAGTCGCGTCGCTCGCTTTAAAAATAAATTGAGCGAGACCATTGCCAATGAAGATTTGAGTTTGTTTACGCAAATTATTGCCGAACTTCAACACGATCAAGAACTCAGCGCAGAACACATCGCCGCCGCCGCTTTATTTATGGCACAAGGCGATACGTCGTTGATCTTAGACGAACAAGAATTAAAAGCGAATCGAGCCTTTGTTGAAGAGCGCGAACCGTCCGGTGCCCGCTTTAAAAGCGACAACCGTGACTATTCGAGTGCCAACAAAGCGGCACCTTCGGTTACAGCCACACCGCTGAATAATTTTCCAGACATCGAAATGGCACGCTACCGACTGGATGTGGGTAGCCGCAATCGAGTTAAACCTGGCAATATCGTGGGCGCGATCGCTAACGAGGCTGAGCTGGAAAGCAAGTTTATTGGCGAGATCGAGATTCTGGAAGACTACTCAACCGTGGACCTTCCCGCCGATATGCCTAAAGGCATTTTAGCCATTCTAAAAAAAGCCGTGGTAGCAGGCAGGCCGCTAGACATTAGCGTGTACAAGGGCGATCCACACGACGGCGAAGTGCGTAAAGACTACACGGCCGAGCGCCCTAAGGCGAAGCAATACAAGCCTGGTAAAAAGTCTTACGATTCCAAACGCAGTAAGTCTGGGGGTATTAAAGGCACGTCGGATTTTGCCCTTAAAAAGCGCAGCGAGCGAAAAAAGCCCAGTTCAAAATAGTGCTGGCTCCCTTAGAGTGCCGCCATCTCTGTGCTTCGGCTTGGGATGTCGGCGTTAGCCGGCGCTAACCACACACGTTTTAATGATTTAAACGGAGTGCTGGGTCTCCAAGCAACGACCAGTTGCTGGTGGTTTTAAAAGTATCACCGCCTGCAATAGATTGAGCGAGTGCCGCTCGCACCGCTTCGCCCACCGTATTACCTTGCATAGACTGATCGAGAATGTCAGTAATAATGCTACGAATTTCCAACGTTTCGCCCAACATCGGCGCACCAATCAATAGCGCAGCGCCGCCCTCAGAAAACATAAATTGATGAGCCAAGGTGTTGGTTTCCAGTGACTCATAATAGGTGGTGTAGCACGCAAGCGTGATAATCGCCGTTGGGGTGTTCGCGTTCTGCAAGGCACTTATGCTTTCGGTAGTAAACAGATTCTGTTTTGACCAACGAATTGCCGAGCCGTGCCCCGTAAACATCGTTAGTTTTTGGCCGGCATTTAAATACTCAATGATGTCCGCTCGAGCCTGCGCGTTAGCATCTCCCGCTGTCGCATCATAGTCATCAACATTCACAAACCCAATCTGTGTCCAAGGCTGGACAACGGTCCCGTCGTGAGCCTGCGCCCCAATGCGTTGAGCAAAGGCTGCATTGATATTCTTATACATGCCGTTGTCTTCTCGCTCGGCCACAAGCAAAGCTTTTTGTGCGGAACCTCGCCCAAACGTTCCATCTTCCGAAGCCGTATCAAATGCAATTGTTTTGCGAATGATCGTCGAAAGTTCATCCGCATCGCGCACTGGCCAGCGTCCAATCGCCAACTCCGGCGCTCCGTCATCGTTAAAATCGACAAACGGCAGATCCGTCGGCGTGGCATGAATCAGATCGGAGCTAGATCGATAAAAGGCCGGAATAAAATTAACTGGTGCCACAGCGGCATTGCTTCTGTTTAAGTAGTCGTAGGTATGGCCGCCCACTAAGAGCACATGACTAATCGGAGTGTTCGTACTCAACTGATACAAAAAATTTTTGATCGCGTCTGGCGTTCGATAGCCAAATCCAAATTCGTCCACTATTTGCGAATAACTGTAGACAGCCACGTTGTAACCGCTTTGCTCGCGGTGTTCCACAAATTGCTCAAGCGCCTCGCGCAAAGAATCCTCAACAATGATCACGTAGTCGGCGCGCCAATCGATATCAAGGCTTGTGTTAGGTTTAAGCCACATGTCCTCGGGACGAGGGATCGACGCCGACGTACCCACCCGATAGGTCATTTGCTCAGCGTTTGCTAAATCCACATTACCAATCAATATAGCGGGTTCGCGAACACCGTCATTGTTTCGTAAAAGCGTGCGAAAACGAGACCGCGGCTTCACCGCATTGCCTTTGTCATTGACCGCATAGGCAAACAAACCTTTTTTCGTACTGAACCGATTGTGTACGAGGTGCCCTGGGGATGCGCTGAATGCGGTAAATTGGGTGTAGTCAGGGCTCTCCAATGTACTCTGAGTGACAGTCAACGAAAGCGAATCCAGCACCACAATATCGAACCAATACTCTTCTACACCGGGCACTATAACGGTGACTTCATTCGCGCCTGCGGTTAACAGCGCTGCATCAAATTCGATATCAAGCGGCCAAGCCACGGCATCATTGGTGGTTTCGTCCGCAATAACTGTACCATTCACTTTCACGACCACTCGATGCTCATCGATCACATTACCGGTGTCGGGATCTGTTACGGCTGGAAAATCACTCACGGCATGTAAAGCTAATTTTAGATTAGCTGAATCACCTTGAAGCACATCGGGCAAATCAAAGTAGTAATTTTTGTCAGTCTCACCATACAGAGTAAAAAATTGATGCATCATCCAAGGATTGCCAGCCTGAGCGGCAACATTGTGAATGTTGTCTTGTTCAATTGTATAGGTGTGGCGGTCATGAGCTAGCCCGCCTGTGTGAGATCTCATGGATGGCCGCTGCCCAACGATTGGCATGGGCTGGACATACTCTCGATTCAGGCGAATTTCATATACCGGCTTGGCAACGTAGATTGAGTCTTCTGGGGCAAGACCCTTTGCGTAGAACACAAGGGCGTCCTGCGCGCTTATACGCTTCTGATTTTTGGCAAGCGGGCCTTGGGGACTGATTAAGTCACGCGCAACACTGCGGCCTTTGTGGGTAACCGCAATATCCAGTGGATCAATATCAGCCAGCTTCCAGCCCACATTAATCAGGTCTTGTCCGGTAACCCGATAAAAGCCAGGCGCATCAACGGTAACAAATACACTCTCAGTAGGCGTCTTACCCTTACCATTTTTCGCTAACCGTTGGTGGCGAAGCCTTGGCTTTTGCCAACGATTATTTATAAACTTATAGCCCAGTTCTCGCATCCGCGACTCATAGGAAGCTGCATACTTTGACCACTCGATGGGTTCTGGAATGGTGTTTTCTCCGTACTCGTCGCCCAGCGCAAAGGGGCCAAAAAATTCTTCTTCTCCGCCAATGTCAACACTCGATATTGCGACACTGCTAACACCTTGCAGGTCATCGCTCAATCGAACTCGCGATTTATAAGATTGCTGTTTATGGCCCGTCGATTGTTTACTGGGTATTAGGCTTGGTGATAAAGCCACCCATCGATCATGCACCTGCCCCCAAAGCATGAACCCAGCGTTCGCAAGCTCAGACGCAGTCTCCCAATTAAATGAAATTTGATTGAAACTAGTGCGCATGGCAGAAAATTTGGTCAACCCTACCGGTAGGGTGTTGGGGGTACAGAACTCGATGTCGCCAATAAATATTCGTTGAAAAGCAGGGTTCGCTAACGCACTCGCGCCTGATTGATAGAATGCGTTGATTCTGCTTAATGGTCCATCCCAACTCGCCGTTTGTCGGCAACGCTCGTAGTCGGCAACGCTAGTGTTCCTGCAATTATTGATGTCCGCTTCGGTGGTGTTCACCGTTTCAATAAAGCTCGAACCTGCGCCATTGAAACGATTAGTGGGTGCAGGGTTGTAGCGCAACACGTCGACCCAATTAAACGGTGCACTGCCGCCGCCTACATCCGCATCATAGAAAGTAACTTCCATTCGACTGACGTCAATTTGGGTGTTGGTGCCGTCGAGAAAAGTCGTCAAGCGCAGCCGCACTTGGCAATCTTGATTGGGCCAGTCAACGCCAATGGACAACGTGTCTGTGGGTAAAAACGCCGAGTAATAGGTGTCGCGAGCTAGCGTTGTGATTTGACTGTTGTCACAGCCAGCGCCACCGGTTGTATTGACGCGTACGCGCACATCAACATCGCCACTTTCCGACGTGAAGGTTTGACTCGTAAATGTTAGGTCATTGGCTGGCGTCCACTGATTTTCCCATACCAATCGATCAACCTGAGTACCCGCAGGGCAAGTGATCGCCGGCGCAGTCTGCGCCAACAACAAACCCGGCAAACACCAAAGCAGAGAGGACGCTTTAAAATTCTTAAACTGTTTATTTTTAACCATAACTCAACCAACATTAGAGAAAGTATTCCCCATACCCTCTAATTTTTTGATGTCCTTTTGGCACAAGCTTATGGACATCCAAGTGTCTACGGTTTTGCAATAGATTTTGAATCAAGCAACAACAATTGCTCTTACTCTGAAGCGCTGGGCTTAAAAAATTAACTATTTGCTACAAAAACGCGATACAACATCAAGAGTCTAGACGATTTTTTAGAAAAAGGAACGCTTTTTGGGACAAAAGCTCTAGTAGCGAAGCTGAGGCAATTTCGACGTATTGCCGTTGATTCTTATTGGGTGCTCACCCCCTATGTTTGATGTAGTGTGATAGTGGACTAATTTTTGACACACGAATAGCTTCACTTAAAGAGCCTGTGCTCAATCTAGTCCCCCACTACTGTCATTCCCGAGCACCCCGTCATCCCCGCCAGCAACTCGTCATTCCCGCGTTCAAACATTCGTCGTCCCCGTAATCCAACAACCGTCGTTTCCGTATTCCAACGACTATCATTCCCGCGAAGGGGATGACCGCGGGGAGGACGTTCTTGATCTCCGCTAAATATTAGACATTTTGTTGGCATACTAATTGCTTAAAGTAATTTAAAACCGTGTTTTAAATTGAGTTAAGCATATGCATCTAGCAAAGGCGTTAGTTCTAGTTGGGATTGGTTTAGCGAGCGAGCGCAGTTTTGCCGCCGATGAGGCACTCGGGCTTGAGTTAGACCTCATGTGGGTTGTGTTAGCGGGAGTCTTGGTATTTATCATGCAAGCGGGCTTCGCCTTGCTGGAAACTGGCATGTCACGTTCAAAGAATGCCGTTAACGTGATGATGAAGAACTATACCGACGTTGGTATTGCCACCGTAGTCTTCTGGTTGATTGGCTATAACCTTATGTTTGGCGACAATCCTAGTGGTTTTTTAGGTCTGCCCACCTTGGGTCTGGTAGACAATTCGCCAATGGGCCACGCGCTCTTGTTTTTTCAAATCATGTTCGCCGCCACGGCTGCCACCATCTGCTCTGGTGCCATGGCGGAACGCGCCAGATACCACTCGTACTTACTCAGCGCTGCACTACTAGTCGCCATTATTTACCCGGTGTACGGTAGTTGGGTATGGAATGCAGATGGCTGGTTAGCCAAACTCGGCTTTATCGACTTTGCTGGCTCGACCGTAGTGCACTCAATTGGTGCATGGTGCGCACTGAGCGGGGTCATTGTGCTAGGGCCGCGCCTTGGCCGATTTTCGCAACGTTATGGCGAAGTTCGCGAGATTCAGGGACACAATCTTACCATGGTAGGCTTGGGCGGCTTTATTTTGTGGTTCGGGTGGTTTGGCTTCAACGCAGGCAGCACCCTCAGCCTCAGTGCCGATATCGCGTCGATTGCCTTGAATACCCATCTCGCGGCAGCGGGTGGAATATTGGGCGCCACACTAACCTACGTGTTCACGCGGCAGCCTGTACTCTTGACGGGAGTGGTGAACGGCAGCTTAGCGGGTCTTGTTTCGATTACCGCGGGGTGCGCAACCATGGCCGCGAGTTGGGCATTGCTAACGGGATTAATCGGGGGCGTGATTTGCGTAACGTCTGGCAAATTGCTGTTGCGTTGGAAAATAGACGATGTGGTAGGAGCCATACCTGTGCATGGTTTTGCGGGCGCATGGGGTACGCTTGCCGCGGGCCTGTTTTTACAAGGCGATATGTTCAATCAGCAACAAATCGGCGTACAACTGCTTGGCATCGGCGCGGCCTTTGTATGGGCATTTGTAGCTTCGTACCTCCTGTACCGATTAATTGATGCCACACTGGGGTTGCGCGCCAACTCGTTGCACGAGCAACGCGGCTTGGATTTTACTGAGCATGCTGAAGCCGCGTTCCCGGAATTTCAAGTTCGTGTCACACATCAAGCCAAAGCGTAAAAGCGTGCCCTTGTTAGAGGAAATGCGCAGGCGGCTGCACGCGGCTCTAAAGGAGCATCTTAGCGATAAGGAGTTGTTCAAAGCGCTGCAAATTTGGAAAAGTGAATTTGCCCAACGCAGTCGTTTTCCACAACGCGAGTATGCACTCGCCGTGAGCAGTCGCATCAAAACGTCGGTGAGTTACGACGACCTGCT
The DNA here is from genome assembly GCA_964407915.1 of uncultured Gammaproteobacteria bacterium. Classification (GTDB taxonomy): domain Bacteria; phylum Pseudomonadota; class Gammaproteobacteria; order Arenicellales; family Arenicellaceae; genus Arenicella. The sequence goes on along the minus strand of CAYOXK010000039.1, from coordinate 10,732 downwards.
CGATTCGATTGTCAACGCCATGCAGGCCGATATTGAATCCCTACCACCAGCACCAACTGATTCGAGTTTGTTGGCCACTGAGGATGACCTTGCGCCGGCCCGCACCTTTGGCGTGTTGTTGTCAAAAATTGGTAAGATTTTAAATGTCGAAAAAGGCTCGGAATTGCTCCACGACGTATTTAACGGCCTACTCGCGAACCAATTTTCGGCGGCGCTGGCGTCGGCTGTGATTCGCAACATAGCAACCGACGAAGGGCTCACCCTGATCCGTATTAAAAACCCCGACGCCTACGGTAGAGTGCTGAATATTGTTTACGTAGCGGCCTGTGAATCAGTAGGGCCGGTTCGCGCCGATCAGGTATTGAGCGACGCGGTGATGGAAACTAACAAAGGAATATTTGGCAAAGTGTACGCGGCTAATCATTTTTTGTAACAGGCGGGCGCACACAACTCGTTTGTGCGCCTGGGGCAAGCCGGCAAAAGCGGTTCGTGTAATTGTGGTTGCGATATTAGCGTTGCGCCACCTCTTGAACTTTCACACGATCGTTCACCTCGCAAAAGTTACAGATATCTGCATAGATTCGAGCGGGGTCTTCCAACTCTGGTGCGTGTCCAAGATCCGCATGGCTGATAAACGTGACGTTATCTGACAACGTTTTGGCCGTGTCTGAATTCCCTGAGGGATGCGACCTGTCGGCCATTCCCCAGATTGCGAGAATGGGCTGCTGAGGCTGTGCGAGCGTAATATTTGGATCCATATACACCTGATAGACGCTTGCGAGTGACAGCAAAGCGCCTTGGGTGAGAGAGTGCTCGGCGCATTCACAAAAGAAGGCTAGATGCTCATTCTTGCTTACTGATTTTCGATACCACGCGGAAATCGTCCTAGGAGCAAGATATTTCATTGCAAGCTGGCCCACTATGGGCTTCGCGAGCAGCCCCTTTGGGTCTCGCGCAGCCTTCCAACGCGCAAACGCCGCCACACTGCCGGTTTGCAACAGCACGAGCCGCGACACTAGCTTGGGCTCACGCACCGCAATATCCAGAGCGATCAAGCCTGCGACGCAGGAGAACGCGAGAATCGCATTCGGACCTGCCACTTCACGCAAGAAGCAGGCTAATTCATCATTTGTCTCGCGCCAGCCGAAGGTAAAATTAGATTGAGTTGCCGAAAACCCCATGGCTGGCAATTCAACTACAATTACTCTAAATCGCTGGGAGTATATCTCTAACAGTGAATCATAAACCTCGAGAGTGGTTGGCGGATCCGCAGTAAAAACGATGGTGGCACCTTGCCCCCGCTCACGATAGCGGTATTGCACCTTGGGGCTCCGATAGAATTTCACATCAGATCGCTCCGTGGCTGGCCAGCGTGCTTGGAAACGGCGCATTCGGGCCTTGCCCCTGTAGGTATCTATCCATGTTCCGAGTCGAGTTAAATACGCCTTCATTATTGTGCTCCTAAAAATATTTATGTCAGGATTACACAGAACTAACATCTGATATATTCTTATAAATAAGAAATCGATTATCAAAAATGAAAAATACTAGGGACCTAGACTGGAACGATATTAAGTGTTTTGTAAGCGTGGCTCGGCTAGGCTCTCTGACCGAAGCCAGTAAAGCACTCAATGTTCCTATTGCAACTTTGGCGCGCAGAATTGATCGCCTAGAAACGTCGCTTGGCTTTACCTTATTTCGTCGTGGCCCAGCGGGGAGTAAGCTCACCGAATTAGGCGTCGTCATGTTCGAACAGATTGACCCGGGCGCTCGCCAGATGTCGCAAATTATGCGCATGGCTCGTTCGCTAACGACCGGCCCACCAGCCGCAGCGATTCGTATCTCGTCCACGGAAACGATGATTGCGGATGTTTTGGCGCCTCGCGTTAATGACCTACTAGAAAGCTATCCGCAACTTAGGATCGAACTTGATGTGAGTAACGACCTTACCAACATTAATGCGGGGGAGGCCGATATTGCGATTCGTCTCGCCAACCCAAAATCACCAACACTCCTAGCGCGCCGTTTAGCCCCGATTCGACTCGGCCTATTCTGCGCAAAATCCTATTTGCACAGTCGTGACCCACTCTCGTTAGACTGGCGCAAAGAGCGCCTATTGTGGTTGGATGATCGCTACGGAGAGATCGCTGAAAACGTGTGGCTGAAGGAGCAAGGTTTTACCGGCACGTTGGCCCTGCGCTCCTCGAGTGTGAGGTCGCTTCACAATGCTGCGCTGAGCGGTTTGGGCATTGCGCCTTTACCAGCATTTAGCGCATTGGCGGCGGGACTCAGCGAAGTACCCGCACCCGTTATTCCGAATCGTCAACCTTGGCTGGTTTTTCATCGTGATACCCGGGCCAATGCCCAAATGAAAGGTGTTCGAGACTGGATCGCAGCATGTTGCCAGTCGACATTTACTGACCCGAGAAACCAGAATTAAGCCGCAAACTCAAGCGCGGACACCCTCTGATACTTCTATCTTAAGATAAAATTTCATGCTAAATTTGCGGTGCGTTGCGTACTAAAAACAACGAGTTGTCTCTAATAATTTTAACAATATGAGGAACACACAATGAATGCATCGAAAATTCTATTAATAGTTGTAGTGCTTGTGTCAATCGTTTCTGCTTTCGCCGAAATCCCTTACTTAGCTGCCATTGCTGCCATTGTTGGTTTGGCTTACGGCATTATGGCGGTTGAAGACGATCGCCGTGTTTACTTTTTAGTAGTGGCCGTCGTTTTAGCAACGGGTGCCGGCGCTTTAGGTGGTATTCCTGCCGTAGGCGATTATCTCACCAGCATGCTCACCACATTAAGTGGCTTTGCCAGTGCAGGTGCGATTGGCGTTATCGGTAAAGGTATTACCGAGCGTTTAATGTAAGCAGTAACAAACGTTCCAAAGGAGAAGGAAACCTAATTTGGTTTCTAAAAGGGCCCGCTACTTAGCGGGCCCTTTTTTATTGCACACAGGCACTTTGTTGTTACGATTAGACGCGCATCAAGGTCCACACACCAATCACAATAAACCCGATTCCAGCCGCCACCTGTAAGTAACGAGGATTAAGCGTTTCAGCCAGCACACTGCCCGCCAGCACACCTAAAGCCGACGCAACAATTAACGCGGCCGACGCGGCCAAGAACACAGTATATTTGCTCACCTCTCTATCGGCCGCAAACAACATGGTCGCGAGCTGCGTTTTGTCACCCAACTCGGCAATAAATACAGAGGCAAAGATTGTGAGAAATATTTTCCAATCCATACTGCAAATCCTAATATAGGTCATTCAAACAAGGGGGCGAATTGTGAGCGTACCCATGCACTTTGGCAAGATACATAACCGTCCTCAAAACCACGAATGGAGTCCGACCATGGCGGTCACGCTGCTGGTCTTTTCACCCGAGTCTTTTTTAAATTGTCGAGTTCCGCCGAATGTTTGCTTTGCCACCACGCCAACGAAGGGTTGAAACTTACGATTACCCTCATGTTCGTAGCCCAGCCTTACACCAAATTCCAGTTCCCCTAAGCCAGAGCCTTCGCCATAATTGGCATTGGTGCGACCGTTGGCCACAATGTCTAATTCAGGTGTGAGCACCCATTCCTGCGTGAGCATGATTTCGCGTTCTAGTTCGACCAATAATTGACTGCTCGACTTCTCGCCCAAAAATACCCGTGCGTCTATTTCTACAAAATACGGTGCCGTACCGATGTAGCCATACGAGACCCACGAGCGCGCATCACCCAGGTCATCAGAATGCAAGTCACGCCGAACACCAAACTGTTGATCCCAAGTGGTATAAACGGCGCGACTGTATACCAGCTCGATGTTCGCTTCTGCTACTTTTCTTTGCGCGTATTCGCCCGACGTTTTGATCCAAAACTTATACAGATCGCGACCCACCCAGGCATCCACATCCCACTCAAAAGTGCCCGAATCATGGTTTGGTAAATACTCAAACTCAGATTTCACTTTGGTCAGCCACAGGTCGTCGTCGTCCATTGCAATAGCGCTAGAAGTAAACGCTAAGCCCAATAGCACTATCAGAAAAAGCTTAATTCGTTGTTTAAGAGTTCTCATACCATGTGCACCTCTCTAAACATGCCCGACATATGGTAGAGCAAATGGCAATGGTACGCCCATCGGCCCATGGCATCGGCGGTCACTAGATAGCTGATTTTGGCGCCCGGTTGCACGATCACCGTATGCTTGCGCGGAATATAGCGCCCGTCCCCTGTTTCCAGATCGCTCCACATCCCGTGCAAGTGCATGGGGTGGTTCATCATCGTGTTGTTAACTAAAGTAATGCGCACGCGCTCGCCAAAACGAAGAATCAAGGGCTCCGCCTGGCGACCTTTAATACCATCGATTGACCACATATAGCGACTCATATTGCCAGTGAGGTGCAGCTCTATTTCACGGCTCGGTTCGCGTGGATCGGGAGTTGGGTATAGGTTGAACAATTGTGCATAGGTTAGCACCGAGCGCCCATTGTCGCGCAGTCCTACACCCGGATCGTCGAGCCGATACTGCGCACCGCGTGCGAGCATGTCTATTTTGGGCCCTACTTTAAGATGCTTGAAGTTGGCGGGAGTCGACGAACCGTAACCCGCTGCACCCGTAGCAAAATCCTGTACAACAGTAGGCATTTTGCAATGTCCCATCTGTGCGTGCTCTGGCGTGCAACCAGTATCCCCCGCATCCACCACTTCGTGCCCGTTAGGGGCTGACTCAGTCATTTCGCAGTGCCCCATCTCGGCGTGTTCGGGTGTACATGCACTGGCGCTGGTGTGACTTGTACTGTGCTCTGAGCTATGTCCCGAGCTATGCCCCGAACTGTGATCCATACCCATGTCGATGTGGCTCAGTGTTGCCTGTTCATCCATCTCGGGCAACTGTGCGACTAAGGCAGGGTTGGGGGTTAGGGTGCCGCGCGCAAAACCCGACCGGTCGATCGCTTGGCAGAATAAGGTATAGGCTTGGTCGTCGCTCGGTTCTACCAACACATCGTAGGTTTCGGCTGCGCCGATACGAAACTCGTCAACCGTTACCGCTTGCACATATTGACCATCCGCCGCGACCACGGTCATTTTCAAGCCGGGTATGCGAACATCGAAAAAGGTCATCGCGGCGGCATTGATAATACGCAGCAGTATTTTCTCGCCTTTTTTAAACTGACCCACCCAACCATCGGCCGGCGTTTTGCCGTTCATTAAATAGGTGTAGGTGCGCCCAGTAACATCCGAAAGATCAGAGTCGGACATCAGCATGTGATTCCACATCGCCCGTTCCTGCAGGGTAGCGCTCAAACCCTTATGTTTGACGTCGCGGCCAAAATCACCCAACGTGCGCTCGTTGGTGTTGTAAATATGCGGCATTTTCTTGAGATTGGCATACACATCATGCGGGTCTTCGTCGCTCCAGTCCGACAACACCACTACATAGTCGCGATCGTAAGCGTAGGGCGCGGGCTCGTTTGGCTCAACCACAATAGCACCGTACATGCCGGTTTGTTCTTGAAAGCCCGAGTGGCTGTGATACCAATACGTACCGCTTTGATTCACATCAAACTCGTACTTAAAGGTTTCGCCTGGCTTAATGCCTGGGAAACTAATATGCGGCACACCGTCCATATTGCTCGGCAAGATTATGCCGTGCCAATGAATAGAACTGTCGTGCGCCAACGAGTTACGCACATTCAGAGTTACCCGTTCGCCTTGTTTCCAACGCAGCACGGGTGCGGGCACCGAACCATTAATGGCCGTGGCTTGGCGTGTTTGACCCGTAAAGTTTACGGGCAGATAACCAATGTCTAAATTGAATTGTGTGCCGCGTAAACTGGTCTGCCCAGGGGTAGCGTGCTTGAGTAGTTCCGCTGCACGGCTAAACCCACTCGCACTGAGTAAGCCAACGGCCGTAGTAGCCGCCAAACCCGTAACAAAGCGGCGGCGCCCATAAGAAATATGTTTAGTCGAAATATGTGTGGTCATAGCACCCTCCTAACAAAAATTGAAGAAATAAGATTTCTTGTTAGGCAGATTTCGGAGGCTGAATTTCGAGCTGTGGCGCAATGCCTTTTAGATGGATGGGCGAAAATGCAATGAGAGCGTTGGGCTTAACGACCGAGGCCGTGCAGGTAGGGGAATTGGCAATTACGTTGGTCATCGCCGAGCAGAAAATCTTGCAAACGCTAAAAGCGGCATCGTTCTCGCCAGCGGTTGTAGACGCGACCATTTGTGCGCAGTGCGCGTCAGCAGACTGCGTGCCCTTCGATGTAGGAGCCTTACTCAAATCCCTCATTTGTTCGGTCGCGACCGGCATTACAACGGTGGCCTTTAGCCCGGCACTTATAGACGTTGAGCTCGCCGCTGGAAACGCATGTACTGCAGCCACACTCGACACGGCCAAATAGCACATGAGCGCGATGCAAGCCGTTAGTTTTTTATGCGTTTTAGAGAACATTCCAGTAGTAGAGATGTATCGGTCAATTGTTGGTCGGGGCTGAAATTACTATTTGAATGGACCTTCTTCTAGCATTGTATCCGATAGATGCGCGTAACTAATGAACGTGCAACGCAACCGCTATTGAGCTAACGAAAAGGCCAGCCATTAAGCGACACCTACATAAACCAAGGCAGCGCCGCAGATAATCGCTACTAGCCCCAACACACGAAAACTCTCACCAATTTCAGCGGTTAGACGAGCAAAGCGTTTATGTCGGCTCGGACCGATAAGAATTAAAAACACGGCAACCCCACACAGTATGCCGCCCAACACGTAAAAGAGCGTTGTGTAGGGGGTAGTTTGCGACAACGCTAAAAACAACACACCAAGAATAAACCGGCTACCGATTTCAAAGTAATGAAACCACGCTTGTTCGCTAAACTGCACAATGCCGTGAGCAAACTGTTGGGGTCTAACCACCGCAAAGAGGCCAATACCGAGCATGCCGATTCCAAATAGAGTGAGTAAGAGCATCGCCTAGCCTTGCTTAATGCCATCAATAATGGGGCAGAGTTCATCATTGCTACTGGCTTGGCAGGCTTTGAGCATTTTATTGAGGTCTTGTTTAAGGTGCTTTAGTTCGGCCAAACTTGTTTCAATTTCGGCCAGTTTTTCTTGTACCAGCTTTTGTGCTTGCGGGCGCTCGATGCGAGTCTGGCTGTCCAATTCGAGCAAGGCGCGTATCTCTTCCAACGAGAAGTGCATCCGCTGGGCGCGTTTAATAAAGCGCACTCGTTCGATCTCGCGCGCCGTAAACTTTCGCTGGCCGCCGCTGGTTTTGCTAACGGGTGCGAGTAAGCCAATTTTTTCGTAATAGCGCAGGGTATGGCTGCTTACATTGAGCAATTGCGCCACGTCTGATATCGAGCTCATAGGTTCTCCTTACTTTGCTTGGAAGCTACTCCACCACCAATGTTCCTTTATACATCTGCATCTGACAATGAAATGCATACTCGCCAGACGCCAGCGCGGGTAGCTCTACCTTGATGGTGCGGTTAAGAGGTAGCTCAACGCTGATATCAAGCTCTGGTATTAACAACATTTCGGCACAGGGGGAAGGATCTTTGCGCGCTACATTGAGCGTGTGGGCGGTATCGCGTGGAATTTTTACGCGGGTTGGCGAATAACTGCCGTTCTCTACTACGATGGGTTGTTCGTTCAAAAGCGCTTGAGCCCGCGCTGGTTGGTAAAACCAGAACCACCACGCGATCAGGGCGATCAAAATAAGGCCCACGATATTGATTAATAACATTGTTGATTTCCTATTTAAAAGTGCTGAATTAGATAGGCTAACGCTTAAGCCTGCGAGGGCTTAAATAGTCGCAAGCGGTTGGCATTAGTGACCACCGTTAGCGATGAGAACGCCATTGCCGCACCCGCAATAACAGGGCTTAATAAAACCCCTAAAAACGGATACAACACGCCCGCGGCAATGGGTACGCCGGCGGCGTTATACACAAAGGCACCAAATAGGTTTTGCTTGATATTCCTCAGCGTGGCTTTGCTTACCGCAATCGCGTCGGCCAAACCGTGCAGCGAGCCACGCATTAGCGTGATATCGGCGCTTTCAATGGCAACGTCCGTACCGGTGCCAATCGCAAACCCAACGTTGGCTAGGGCCAGCGCTGGCGCATCGTTAATACCATCGCCCGTCATGCCTACCCGTTCGCCTTGTGCTTGCAGCTCAGCCACTTTGTCGGTTTTATCGGCAGGTAAGCTTTCGGCAAAAAATTCATCAATGCCCACTTTCTTAGCCACCGCCGCGGCCGTCGCTTGGTTGTCGCCGGTAAGCATAATGACTCGTATGCCTTGCGCTTGCAGACGCTTGATAGCTGCGACCGAGTCTTCTTTAATGGGGTCGGCGACCGCCACAATCCCCTGCAATTGTCCGTCAACGGCCAAGTACATGGGGGTTTTGGCTTCGCTCGCAAGCGTTTGCGCTGTATCTAAATAGTCGCCAATGTCGATGCCTTGAGCTTGCATTAATCTTGCATTGCCAAAGTACACTGACGCACCATTTATGTGTGCTTCCACCCCTTGCCCCGCAATAGCGTTAAAGCCCTTCGTCTCAAGCATTTCCACATCTTGCTCTTGCGCATACTCCACAATGGCCGTCGCTAGAGGATGTTCAGAGCCCTGCTCCAAGCTGGCGGCAAACTGTAAAACGCGCTGTTTGTTCGATGCATCGGTGGGAACGATATCGGTCACTTGGGGGCTACCCAGAGTAATGGTGCCCGTTTTATCCAGCACCATGATCGTGAGCGTTGAGGCGCTTTGCAGTGCCTCGCCATTGCGAATAAGCACACCCACTTCGGCCGCTTTGCCCACACCCACCATAATCGACATGGGTGTAGCGAGCCCGAGTGCACAAGGGCAGGCAATAATCAGTACCGTAGTCGCCGATGCAAACGCAAATGCCACCGCGGGTTGCGGCCCAAAGTTTAACCAAGCCAGCGCGCTAACCACCGCGATGATCATAATGGTGGGAACGAAATAGGCGGAGATTACATCCGCGAGCCGCCCAATGGGTGGTTTAGAGTTTTGTGCGTGTTTAACCATGTCGATAATACGCGCCAGCGCCGTATCCTTACCGACTCGGGTGGCTGCAAAAACAATCGAGCCGGTTTTATTAAGGGTGCCCGCCGATACGGGGTCGTGAACACTTTTCATAACGGGCATTGGCTCGCCGGTGAGCATCGACTCGTCGATTGAGCTCGAGCCTTCCTGTACTTTTCCGTCAACAGGTATTTTCTCGCCGGGGCGAATGCGAATGAGGTCCCCTTGCACCACCTGCTCAATGGCGATGTCTAACCACCGTTCGCCACGTTTAACGCTCGCCGTTTTTACTTGTAAGCCAAGCAAGCGCTTGATGGCCTCGGACGTTTTACCGCGCGCTCGCACTTCTAGCGCAAGCCCTAAGTTGATTAAACCAATGATCATGGCGGTGGCTTCAAAATAAACATGCCGTGCCATTTCAGGCAGCACTGCTGGCCACAGAACCACCAGCATGGAATAGACCCAGGCCGCGCCTGTGCCCAACATGATCAGCGTATCCATGTTGGCATTATGATTGAGTAACGACTTCCAACCACTTACATAAAAATGTCGCCCTGCGGTAAGCATAATGGCGAGTGTGGCGATACCGACCACGAGCCAGCCAAGCTGCTCGGCCGAATTACTTACGCCCATGTCACCAGTCACTAAGCCGTAAACCATGAGAGGCACACCCAACCCCAGCGCGACTACGGTATTGATCAACAATTTTTTATAATGCGCTTGATCAGCCACCTCGGTTTCGCTCTGCACTTGCTCGTCAGACTTGTTCGCTAAACTTTGGGCCTCGTAACCTGCGCTACGTACAGCGGCCAGCAGTTGCTCCACTTCGGCATTGCCTTGCACGGTGGCCGTACGTTGGGCCAAGTTCATGTTCGCTGTTTGCACGCCCTCTACGCCTTTGAGGGCGGTTTCAATCTTGCCCACACAACTGGCACAACTCGCTCCGTCTATGCGCAATTGCTGTTCGGGTAGCTGCTCTGATGAAGGTTTTTGTTGAGTGTTAGACATAACTTTAAAAGGCTCTTGAGTGATAGTGCTTACATCCTACTCCTTAGAGTTAACTCTAAGTCAAGATAATCAAACATTAATCTTTTTACAGTGTGCCGATGCGCTGGATATTCGTTCTGTGCATTGGCGTGGGCCGATAGGGCTAGACCAGCGATGCCTTGTGAGGTTTAATTGGTCGCTGCAAATTACTCGTTAGAACACTAAATTGAAAGCTCGTAGACTCTCGCAACAACTGCACAAATGGCTGGGTTTATTGGTGGGTGTACAGCTACTCATCTGGTCGATAAGCGGCTTTTATATGGTGTTGGTGGATCTTACAATCATCCATGGTACCCATTTAGTGAGTGAGTCGGCGGCGCGAGCGTTGGCGCAGACGGCTGAGGCGGGATTTGCACTCGACCCAGCAGTGCAGGCGAATTTACAGCAAGTGGTTAATTCACACCCCAACGCTACCGCCATAACCCTCACTACGGTTATGGCGCAGCCGACCATTTTGGTCAAGCAGTCGCAAGGCCTTAGCGCGTTTGCTGCGCAAACGGGTGACGCTCTACCCGCCGTAGGCGAGCACCAAGCGCGCTTGTTCGCACAAAAATATTACGCTGGCACAGCGTCAGTTCGCACCGCAACCTTGCTTACGCAGAACCCACCCAGCGAGCTCGGCGGCCGTG
>CAYOXK010000038.1:22061-23369 GCA_964407915.1 uncultured Gammaproteobacteria bacterium | reverse complement strand
CTACCTCGCCCCAGCGCGTTTCTTTTGACCACCCTTTGGCAATAACAATACCTACGAGGATTGCGGGAATTTCCAGCAATACCACGAACAACGCCATATGCTGCTCGAAGAAAATACCGCGTGCGTTCATGTACGCCACCGCTACTGCAAAGGTGCCGACGCTCACTGAGCCGTAATGTGCGGCAATCGAGGCCGAGTCCACCACACTCAAGCGGCCTATGTGTCGCAGTACAGGGTAGGCGATGAGCGGGAGTAAAAAGCCCATTAGAACCACCGTCAGCATTTGCGGTAACAACGCGCCGAAAGGTTGTTGCGCTAATTCAATGCCACCCTTAAGGCCGATGGTGAGCAGTAGCAGCATCGACACGAATTCGTAAATGGGGCTTGGCAGCCGTAGTTCAGACTTTAGTGCGCCCGCGAGCACGCCAAAGATGAAAAACCAAATTACTGGGTCTATGGATAACATGCGAAAGCCTATCTTGATGGTGAGGACGTTGTGGCCGTGAGGTTAAAAGCCAGCGGTCGCCTTGGTGTGTTCGCTCGATCCGCGCGACACGGACTCATTAATTGTAACCCGTGCCGTCGTTTTACTTAGCGGTTTACGAAGATATGATTACTGCGTGGTCACACCTTGGTCAGCTTGTTGTTCTAAATACGCGGCTAGCCCTCGTGGCAAGTTAAGTGCAGAAGAAAGATCGTTTAAAAAAGCGCGCTCTCGCTGATCGTCTACTTCGATCGCAAGATAGGCTGCCAAGTACACTTCGGCGCGTGCTTCTTCCGTTTTTATCATTGCGGCAAGCTCTTGCACGCTGACGTCAGCGGCCATTAAAGCAAATAATTGACCTTGTTGTTCCGCATTTAAGTTGAGGTCTTGTACCGCGCTATGGAGTCTCTGCTGTTCCTTTGCATCAATTTGCCCATCCGCTTTTGCTGCCGCAATCATGGTTTTAAACAACACCATTTCTAAAGCCGACTGTGCTTGTTCTACCGTTGCTGAAGTCGACGCGTCGCTTATTTGTGGCAGGGCTTGTTGAATCTCGTTGTCTTGTAGAGGTTGCGTCTGATTAAGTGCTTTATTTTGCTGCCAGTTGGAATACGCTTTGAAGGCCAGTCCACCGAGCACCGCCGTTCCTCCAAATTTGGCTACTTTCGTGGCCATTTTGCGGGTGGACTTGCTGCTCAAAAGTAGTGCAACTAATCCCCCGGCTGCTGCACCGCCTGCGAGACCGCCCGCTCGAAATTAGCGTCTTTGAAGACGATCGCCGGGCTCTTGCCGCCGAGCTCGAGGGTGACCGGGGTGAGGTGCTC
>CAYOXK010000038.1:13009-22051 GCA_964407915.1 uncultured Gammaproteobacteria bacterium | reverse complement strand
CTGCGAGACCGCCCGGAAATTTAGATTTAACTGCCGCCAGCGGATTGCTCGGCTCGGCTTGTTGTGCATTCGCAGGATTGTTGGGTGATGCCATGGCTCCGCCAAATTCCGCCAGTAAAGATTCTAAGTTCATGGTTGTGAGTCCTCTTGCTTTAGATGAATTGAGTTAGTAGGTCAGGGGTGTTTATGGGCGCTTTAGTGTTGCTCGTCGAACGTTGCATTGCGTGCTCGAACCCCACCTAATTTACGCGCTTTGCGGATGCTCGTGCGCACGGCACGATCCAAAGCACGGTGAATGCAGTCATACAGATTTGCGGAGCGTTTGCTAACAACCACTGTTTCGAGTTGTTGGCGCACAGAATTGTGGGAGGTACTGAAAGGGCTAACGTTCTGCACAATCTCCACCGTACACTGTTTGTCGTTTCCGCCTTTAGGTCCGTTTAGGTCTTTGAGGCGAATGGTGACTTGCTCTATACGCTCCGCAACACGTTGAGTACGCTTGTGTATCTGGGTCGCAATAAAGCGCTCTAAACCGCTGCCGAGTTCTACGTTGTGGGTATAAATTCGCGTCTGCATAGTTTGGCCTCCTGATGCTGAATGAGTCCGTATTGTAGAAGCGTTACAAATAAATATAAATTCGAATAAATTGTGTTTTATATCAGATAAAAACTGATTATAAATGCGATAGCCAAGGGAGAGCTCGCCTGAGTTTCGACGTCTATTCTGCTTCAGAACAGTTTTTTTGGGTGGGTGTCGCGTTTAACTGCTGCTAATTGCTATGGGTGTCTGGCTAATTGGGTGGGTGTCAGGGTAAGTCCGTATCTTTTTATTGTTGGGTGGCTAGTTAAGTTTTAACTGATGATTTGTCAGGTTAAATCGAATAAAACCTGTAACCAATTTGACGTTTATGCAACGCAATTTCGCCTATCGTTCGCGCGCCAGAAAACTGGTAATGCTGATCGATCGTGGTTGGCGCAACAAACTTAGAGAGGCTTTAAAATGGAAATTATGTTGGCTGTTACAATCGCGTTACTCGTACTTATTGCTTATATCGATGCAGAAGGTTAAATCTAAGCTAATTCGATACGAGGTAACTGAGTAGCTGGCTCGTGTTAGGCCCCTAATCCTTGGCCGCGGCTACCGCTACGGCTTGTGCGCGAGCAAGCGTGTGGCCGCGGATAATACGGGCTCTAGGGCGGGGTGTTTAATTTTGCGCTCAGGGAAGATGCCATAAAACCGGTCTGAGATCGCCGCTGATCGGCCGATGATGCCCACGTCAAATTGCGCGAGCACATCTCTTTCTACCGAGCTCGATACGCAAAAGACGCCTCGACCCGTTTGACCAAAAATCTTGAGCAAGGCGGTATCGTCAAATTCCGCAACGATCTTGGGTGCTACTTTACTTTGCACAAACCAAGCCAATAGATTTTGGTGTTGTGCCGACTTCCTGCCCGGCATTAAAAATGGGGCTAAATGTAACGACTGCGGAAACGTTTTGTCGTATCGGCTGCAGTGGGCTTTTTTGGCAAAAAAGGTTACCCCAGAATCACCTAAAAAATGGCTGGTGGCGCGCACGCTTACGCCCACTGGTAGCGGTTGGTCGGCAATGATTAAATCTAATTTATTGATCGACAAGTCCGCTAGCAAGCTCGACAAATCCCCTTCATGGCACTCCAATACAAATTGCTTGTCTAGATCAAAGCAATCATTCAACATCTCGAATACCATTACCTTGGGTATTGCATCCACTACACCCACGTTAAAGTTGGCTAGTTGGCCAATGTCTTGCGTGGCGAGTGCGCGTGACAATTCGTTGCCAAGTTGAAAAATATCATCGGCATACCGTAACGCGATTTTACCTAATTGGTTGGGTTCGAGCCGTTTACCGTGCCGCTCGAATAGGGGAGCGCCGATGTACTCTTCGAAAGTAGCAAGTTGTCCGCTAACCGTTTGTGGCGTAACGTGCAGTACTTCAGCCGCGCGCGTAACACTGCCCTCGCGAGCGACCGCGTAAAAGTATTGCAGGTGATTGAAGTTGAGTTGTTTCACGGTATGTGCAGAGTTCCGCGCGGAGTGTCCGTTGACATGCTCATGATAGTAAACCATGGTGGTATAAAATACCGATCAAAAATAAGCGCTATTGCGGGCTAAGTCTGTACGACTACACATGACCAAAACGACAATAAGAATGGGAGTGGACATCGGGGGCACCTTCACCGATGTTGTGCTGGAAGTTGGTGCTGAGCAATTTTCTAGCAAAGTGTTGACCACTTATGCGGCCCCCGAAGAAGGCATCGTAGACGGCGTGCGTCAAGTTTGCCTTAAAGCGGGCATTCGCCCCGCTGCAATTCAACAGATTATCCACGGCACTACACTCGCCACTAATGCGTTGATCGAGCGGCGTGGTGCTAAAACCGCGTTAATTACTACCGAGGGTTTTCGTGACGTAATTGAAATGCGTACCGAGTCGCGTTTCGAGCAGTACGACCTTAATTTAACCTTGCCAGAGCCATTGTTAGCGCGCCAAGACCGCTATACCTTATCAGAGCGCGTGGGTGCCGATGGTAAAGTGCTTATTGCGCTTGAGCGCGCCGAGGTGGTTGAACTCGTTGCACGTCTTAAATCGGTTAGGTATCAAAGTATCGCCGTTGGGTTTTTGCATTCCTATCTTAATCCCTCTCACGAGGAGCTCGTACGATCGGTCCTTCAGGAGTACTTGCCAACGGTTCCTGTGTCGTTGTCCAGCGAAGTATCTCCGCAAATGCGTGAGTACGAGCGTTTTAATACGGTCGTTGCCAATGCCTACATTAAGCCGCTAATCAAAGGCTACTTAGATCGACTTGAGGCACGTTTGATGGGCGAGGACGTATCTTGTGATCTGTTTTTGATGCACTCCGGTGGGGGCATTATTTCCTTACCCAGTGCGGCCGAGTTTCCGGTGCGATTGGTCGAGTCCGGGCCGGCTGGCGGCGCGGTGTTTGCCGCCGATATTGCGGCGCGTTTCGGGCTAGATAAAGTGTTGTCGTTTGATATGGGCGGCACTACGGCCAAGATTTGCTTGATCAAAGACCAAACACCTAAAACGAGTCGAGTGTTTGAAGTCGCTCGTACCTATCGGTTTAAAAAAGGGTCGGGCATGCCAATCTCGATTCCGGTTATCGACATGGTTGAAATTGGTGCGGGCGGTGGGTCACTGGCACAAGTCGATAGTCTGCAGCAAATTCGCGTGGGACCACAGTCAGCCGGTTCTGAACCGGGTCCGGCTTGCTATGGGCGCGGCGGAGTTCTGCCCACAGTTACGGATGCCGATTTAGTGATGGGCCGACTAGACCCAAAAGATTTTGCTGGCGGGCGTATTGGCTTGGATGTGGGGGCGGCCGACAAAGCGCTCGGCAACACGATCGGCGCAGCGCTTAATTTAGATTCCCTTGAGGCCGCTTTCGGTGTTGTAGAAGTCGTCGACGAAAATATGGCGAATGCGGCGCGTATGCATGCCGTGGAGAATGGCGAGGACTTGTCGGGCTACACGATGATTGCCTTTGGCGGTGCCGCGCCTCTGCATGCTGGGCGGTTGTGCGAGAAGCTCGGCGTGCAACGTTTACTCATTCCAGCGGGTGCTGGGGTAGGCTCGGCCATTGGGTTTTTACGCGCTCCTTATAGCTTTGAGGCGAGCCGATCAGTTTATATGCGCGTGACAGAGTTTGCACCAGAGCAAATAACCGCGCTGTTGCAGGAGTTGTCAGAGGAGGCCGTGGGGTTTGTGCGAAATTGCGCTGCCCAGGCCGACATTAATTGCCAGTACAAAGTGTACATGCGCTATACAGGGCAAGGTTGGGAAGTGCCCGTGATACTGCCAGCACAGCAGGCCCATGCGCCGGATGCGGCCACGTATATAGCCCTGTTTGAACAACATTATCGAGCGTTATTTGGGCGCACGGTAGAGGGTTTAGATGTCGAGATAACGGTGTGGTCAGTACTCGCGACGACGCCCAAGCGCGCTGTAACGACGGTGACCACGAGCCCGCCGAGCGCTACCAGCGTGCACCCTTATGAGCACTCTAGGGCTGTGTTTGATCCCGCACAGGGGCGCAGAATGAATGCGGCGCTGATACGGCGTGCACAGATGCAACCGTGGGCCTCGCTGGTAGGCCCTGCGGTGATTTTGGAAGAAGAAACAACGATCATCGTGCCGGCTAGCGGCGTAGCAAGTAAGCAAGCCGATGGTACTATTGATGTGCGCATCCAGCGCGATGTGACCGTCGTCAGGAATTAACATGAGTAATCCATTGCATACAGTCGCAAAGCAAGTAATGTGGAATCGCCTGATCTCGGTGGTTGAGGAGCAAGCTCAAGCGCTGATTCGCACTGCGTTCTCGACCTCGGTGCGCGAAGCCGGTGATTTATCGGCAGGCGTTTACGACACGCGCGGACGCATGCTCGCGCAAGCGGTTACGGGTACGCCTGGGCATGTTAATGCAATGGCCGCCGCAGTCGCCCATTTTATTCGCCGCATTGGGCATGACAATATTTTTGCCGGCGACGTTTACATCACCAATGACCCATGGGAAGGCACGGGGCATTTACACGATATTACGGTGGTGACTCCGGCGTTTCATCAAAGTGGGCATATTGGCTTTTTGGCGTGCACTGCCCATGTGGTTGATATTGGCGGTCGTGGTTTTGGCGCGGACGCGGCATCGGTTTATGAAGAAGGGCTATACATTCCCATTATGAAGCTCGTAGAGCGAGGTCAGTTAGACCGCAGCTTTATTAATCTAGTGCGCAGCAATGTTCGAGAACCAGATCAAGTCATTGGCGATTTGAACGCGCTCACTACCTGTAATGACATTGGCCAACAACGCTTGCTTGCGATGATGGAGGAGTTTGCCTTAAACGATTTGGAAGAAATCGCTGAATTTATTTTAGCTAATTCGCGGCGTGCCACCTTGGAAAAAATTGCGGCATTGCCGCGTCAGTCAGCCTCGGGTGGCATGACCATTGACGGTTACGACTCGCCCATTGAGTTACACGTGCATCTGCAGATTATGGCCGATCGCGTGCTTTGCGATTTTACCGGCACCTCGGGCGTGGATAAAAAGGGGATCAATGTGCCGCTCGTCTACACTCAAGCCTACGCATGTTACGCCCTGAAGTGCGCTATCGCGCCCGATATACCCAATAACACGGCCTCCTTAGCCCCGTTTGAAATTAGTGCTCCGGCGAACTGTATTCTAAATGCGCTGCACCCAGCCCCCGTGGCATTGCGCCATGTAATTGGGCATATGGTGCCCGACGCAGTGTATAACGCGCTGGATAAAATTTTACCGGCCACCGTGCCTGCCGAAGGCGCAGGAACCCTGTGTAATTTTCAAATGTCGATTCGTCCTCGCACCGATCTACCCGCGCCTGAGACGGCGCGTCGGGCGGAAGTGCTCACGTTTAACTCGGGTGGCGCCGGTGCGCGGCCGTTACTTGACGGCATGAACGCTACCGCATTTCCATCGGGGGTGATGACCATGCCAGTGGAGGCCACCGAACATGCGGGTCCCGTGCTCATTTGGCGTAAGGAGTTGCGCCCTGATAGCGGTGGCGCTGGGCAATATCGCGGTGGCTTAGGGCAGTTTATGGAAGTGGGCGCTGTCGAGGGACATGAGTTTGATTTTTCGGCGATGTTTGATCGTGTGCACCATCCCGCGCGCGGGCGCCACGGTGCACGCGATGGTGCTCCAACCCGCATTGCGCGCAGCGATGGGCAGCCTATGTTGGGTAAGGGCAAACAATTTGTACCAAACGGACTGCGGGTATTGCTCGAGTTTCCAGGTGGCGCTGGTTATGGCGATCCACTATTGCGTGATCACGCATTGCTGCGCCGCGATCTTGCTCGTGGTTATGTATCGGTTAGTGCTTTGCAGCGCGATTATGGCTTGAGCCAAGCTGACGTTGAGCAGTTGTTAGACGAGATAGCGAGCGGTGGCGCTGCAGATCCTCTGTGTTAACAGTGTGCTGTGGGCAAAACGGGGCATGAACTACTTTTCACTTTTAGGCGAGGAAAGATGAAAAAAATTGTATTAACGGGTGCCGCAGGGCGACTCGGTTCCTATTTGCGTGAGCCTTTGACTGCACTGGCGGAGCAACTGGTAAGCACCGATGTTGTTACTGATATTGGACGCTTGTATGCTGGTGAGACTTATCAAGCGGCGGACCTAACAGACCTTGATGCGCTGCTCACGGTAACCGAAGGTGCCGACATGATTGTGCATTTTGGGGCGTACGCAGACGAAGCCCCCTTCGAAACCATTTTGGGCCCTAATATAATCGGGGCGTATCATGTTTGGGAGGCGGCGTATCGTAATGGTGTGCGGCGAGTGGTCTATGCTAGCTCGGTGCACGCGGTTGGTATGCATTCGCGTACAGCTGGTATCGGCTTGGATGCGCCGCACAAGCCCGACACGTTCTACGGCTTAGCCAAATGTTTTGCCGAAGACCTTGCTAGTTTGTATTGGGATAAGCGCGGGGTGGAGTCAGTCTGTTTACGCATTTTCTCGTGTGCCCAAGTCAATAATGCGCGGGCGCTCGGCACCTGGTTGTCGTACCCTGATTTGATTCACCTCGTAGAGCAGTCTATTACGACTCCCGTCACGCAATTTACTGTGGTGTACGGCATATCGAACAACGATCGCAGTCCGGTCGATAATCGGCGCGCGGCCTACTTAGGGTATCGTCCAAAAGACAATGCCGAACAATTTGCTGCCGATGTCTTAAAAGATAATCCTGCCGAAGATTTGCATAACCCAGAACATCTGTATCTTGGTGGCCCATTCGCGGCGGTTGAACTGGGGCACAGTGGTGTTGCCAGTATGGATATCGTAGACGATACTAAAAAGACTTGATATTTCAGCCTATTTTCACCTCATGAGCCTAACGTGATGACCAACAGCCCACCCAATTCTGCCAACATTCCTACCGTAGCGCATCTTGTTAATGGCGCACTGCGCAGCACCAATGGGCGTACTCTTGAGGTGTTCAATCCAGCCACTGGGATGTTGACTAAGCGTGTAGAGGTGGCCGATCAAAGCTTGGTGCAAGAGGCGGTCGCAGCGGCGCAGGCCGCATTTCCTGCGTGGCGCGATACGCCCCCGATTAAACGCGCGCGAGTAATGTTTCGCTTTAAAGAGTTGCTTGAAAAGCACTCGCAAGAAATCTGTCGCCTTATCGGTGAAGAGCACGGCAAAATTTTGCACGACGCCGAGGGTGAGCTACAGCGCGGCATCGAGAATGTTGAATTTGCATGTGGCGCGCCCGAACTATTAAAAGGTGAGCACAGCAAAAATGTGGGGGCAGGGATTGACGCTTGGAGCGAATTTCAACCGCTGGGGGTCGTGGCCGGAATTACCCCGTTCAACTTTCCCGCCATGGTACCGCTGTGGATGTATCCTGCGGCGTTGGTATGCGGTAATTGCTTTATTCTTAAGCCATCCGAACGCGACCCTAGTGCGGCCCTTTTTATTGCGCAACTACTGAAAGAAGCGGGTCTCCCTGATGGTGTGATGAACGTGGTTAATGGCGACAAGGAAACGGTTGATGCCTTGCTCGTGGACGAACGCATTATGGCCGTGAGCTTTGTGGGTTCAACGCCAATTGCCGAATCGATTTACACCCGCGCCAGTGCCGCAGGTAAGCGCTGCCAAGCATTAGGGGGCGCGAAAAACCACGCAGTCATTATGCCCGATGCGGATATGGATAACGCGGTGTCGCAATTGCTCGGGGCAGCGTTCGGTTCGTCGGGCGAGCGTTGTATGGCCTTGTCGGTGGCCGTGGCGGTGGGCGATGACGCGGGCAATGCGTTTGTTGAAAAAATGGGTCAGGCGATGGCCTCGTTGACGGTGGGCGATGCGAGTAATTCTAAGTGTGATTTTGGTCCTTTGATTTCCGCGCCCCACAAAACCAAAGTGCTTGGCTATATCGATAGCGCCGAGCGTGCGGGCGCACAAGTTGTTGTCGACGGTCGAACGCTCGTGGTGACCGGTTTCGAGTCGGGCTATTTTTTGGGCGCAACCCTTATCGATCATGTGACGGCGGCTATGCGCTGTTATCAAGAGGAGATTTTTGGCCCGGTGCTGCTGGTAGTGCGAGTGCCGTCATTGCAGGCTGCGATGGATTTAATTGATGCACATGAGTACGGTAATGGTACGTGCATTTTTACGCGCGATGGCGAAGCTGCGCGGTATTTCTCGGATACGATCAAAGTGGGCATGGTGGGCATTAACGTGCCGTTGCCTGTGCCCGTGGCTTATCACAGCTTTGGCGGTTGGAAGCGCTCGATATTTGGCGACTTACATGCATATGGTCCAGATGCCATCCGCTTTTATACCAAGCGTAAGACCATTACCCAGCGCTGGCCCTCAGCGGCGCTTCGCGAGCAAGCGAATTTTTCGATGCCTAATCTAGAATAAGCTGCTCTTAGGCAGTGCGAGCCCTGTGGGCTCGACCCGTAGTGTTGGTGTCGCACGAGTCACCATTGAAACCCACATTTTTGCCTCTATCTTACGGTTTTGCGCTGCACGGCAGCGAGGAGACTATCATGCTTAATCGTGTTCCTTATACCGAGCTTGGCCATGCTAACCATGGCTGGTTAAATGCTCGACATCATTTCAGTTTTGCGAATTACTACAACCCCAAGCGCATGGGTTTTGGCGTGCTGCGTGTGATCAATGATGACATTATCCAAGCGGGAACAGGATTTAATACGCATCCACATCAAGATATGGAGATTATTACCTTTGTGCGTTCGGGGGCCATTACGCATCGTGATAGCGAGGGTAATCAAGCGCGCACGAACGCGGGAGATGTGCAGGTGATGAGTGCGGGTACGGGCGTGTACCACTCTGAGTTTAATCGCGAAAACGAAGCGACCACGCTATTTCAAATATGGATCGAGCCGAATCAGCGCGGCGTAAAGCCGAGTTGGGGCGCGCATGAGTTTCCCAAAACTCCGGTTGTTGATCAGTTGATGCTACTCGTATCAGGAGATGGCAAAGCGCC
>CAYOXK010000038.1:0-12999 GCA_964407915.1 uncultured Gammaproteobacteria bacterium | reverse complement strand
AAAGCGCCATTGCAGATTCATCAGGACGCCGAGATCTACGCAGGTACGCTCAAGGCGGGCACTACGATTGAGCATCCGATTAAGCGCCAAGCGTATTTACTAGTCTCGTCCGGTGAGTTGCAAGTGAACGATCTAGTGCTGAACAAGGGCGACGGGCTAGAGATTCGCAATCAAAAAAGTGTACAGCTTAGTGCAACGAGCGCTGTGGCAGAAGTGGTGGTAATTGATGTGCCGGAAACCTAAATAGGCGATGGGAGCGTTTGCCCGCGGATAGTCCCTATACCGCGGGTAAAGTTTTGGCGCGCGACGCATCGGCCATGCTCGCGTGGTAATCGGTCATTTTCTCAGCGAGCTTGGTGTCGCTAACCGCCAGAATGCGCACGGCCAAGAGCGCTGCGTTCATCGCATTGTTAATCGCAACCGTGGCCACGGGGATTCCGCGTGGCATTTGTACAATCGAGAGCAGTGAGTCCATACCTTCTAAGTGGCTGCCGCGCACAGGCACGCCAATAACGGGTAGCGTCGTTAATGACGCCACCATGCCTGGCAAATGCGCGGCGCCACCGGCTCCAGCAATGATCACCGAGTAGCCATTCGAGCGCGCATTTTTGGCGAAATTGAGCATGTCTTCTGGAGTGCGATGGGCTGACACAACTTTGTGGTCAAAGTCCACGCCAAATTGCTTCAGTGTTTCGGCCGCAGGGCGCATGACCTCCCAATCGGAATCTGACCCCATCACTATGGCTATTTTCATACTGTCCTCGCGGAACGCGCTATGCGTTTAATTAACGGTGTTTGTTCAACGGCGGCGTGGATTACACCCGCAGTGTTTTTACTAAGTGTTTGGCGCGCTCCCACTGGTTCTCACCCCACAGATTGATGTGCCCCATCTTGCGGTTGACCCTTGATTCGGTTTTGCCGTACAAGTGTACGCGCAACTCTTCGGTGCCGGCGCTGGCTCTAATAGCTTGCTCGTCAATAGGACCATCTTGGGTGCCGAGAAGGTTAACCATTATGCCTGATGTGTGCCGCATTTGGGGGGCGACTAAGGGCAGATTTGCGATGGCCCGCATGTGGTTTTCAAATTGGTCGCCCTCCATTAAGTCCATCGTAATATGCCCCGAATTGTGTGGTCGCGGCGCCGACTCATTGACGATCAGTTCGTCTTGCGGGGTTAGAAAAAACTCAAAGGCAAAGAGTCCGCGCGTATTGAGTTTTTGCATAATTTGGCCCACGTCTTGTTGCGCTTGCGCTTCAATTGCGCTGCTTACCCCGGCCGGCAATGACACATAGCGACAGGTGCCGTTTTCTTGATGCGTCTCTACTAATGGATAAAAGATAGTTTGGTGGTCGTTGCAAGCCACTAACATCGACAACTCCTTGGCATACTCTAACGCGTATTCAAAAAGCACCGTGCCTGCACCTCGGATAGTTTGGAACACTTCGCGAGCCTGCGCTAGATTGGCTACTTTATAAGTACCCTTACCGTCGTAGCCGCCCTTCGCGAGCTTTAAATAGCCTGGGGCATCCACTAGGTCGGAGAGTTCGTTAACGGCAAAGAAGCGCGCGACTTTAGTGCCACTGTCACTAAAAAAGCGCTTTTCCGAGAGTTTGTCTTCGATCAGTTGAAAGCGTGACGGCTCTGGGTACAGGGCGGTGCCACTGTCGTGCGCAGCCTGTATGAGCAAATTGCTATCAATAAATTCGTTCTCGAGTGTAACCACATCCACGAGTTGAAAAAATGCCGTAAGGTCTTGCAAGGATTTATCACTGCCCACAATAAAGCGGTCGGCGACCAAACCGGCCGGAGACTGCGTGCTGCTGCCAAAAGCAAACGCGTGCCCGCCGAGTCGCTGATAAGCCTCGATGGACATTTTAGAAAGTTGACCATCACCGAGAATGCCAATAACGGGCAATTCTTTAGGTAACGCTGCATGAGCCTTTGAAGTCATAGTGTGTTCGCAAAAATGGTAATCGGTTTTTTTTGCGCGTGCGAAAGCCCCCCGCGCGAAAAAAACCGCAAGTATACAAAACTCAAAGTTAGATGATAGACCCAGCGGTTCAAAATTGAGGTCTTTCGTATTATGTTGAATCGGCCAAAAATAGGGCAGGAAGGGCGATTTGTACTTGCCGCGAGGGTAAGTGCTATCATTCGGGCTCCAGCAAGTGGCTTAATGACGGTCGCGTTATGCCGGCCGAGTTAGCGAATAGTGAAATGCCTTATGCCCTCCGAAACGATTGATTTTGATGTAGCTGCACTGTCGCACTATCTTGTTGCAGCCGTGCCAGATTTTAAGCCTATTGAGTCCCTCGAAAAATTTGCGGTGGGGCAGTCCAACCCCACTTACCGTTTGCGCACAGCTGACGGAGATTTTGTATTACGCCGGCAACCGTTTGGCGACCTACTAAAGTCTGCTCATCAAGTTGATCGCGAATTTCGGGTGATGCGCGCTTTGCCTGCGGTGCCGCTCCCGCGCATGGTGCATCTTTGTACCGACCCTGAGGTGATCGGCGCCTTATTTTTTGTGATGAGTTTTGTGGATGGCGACCAGTTCGTGGATCCGCGCTTTCCGAGTATCCAGCCGAGCCAACGTGGTGCCTATTATTATGCGGCGGTGGACACCCTCGCGAGTATTCATAATGCGGATCTAGACGCAACGGGCTTGCGTGATTTTGGCAAAGGCGTTGATTTTTTCGCGCGGCAAATTGCCTTATGGACTAAGCAGTATGAGCTCTCTTTTACGCAAGCGCGGCCGGCCATGGGTCATCTTATTGACTGGTTGCCGCAAAATTTGCCGCCCGACGACGGCACTGTAACGTTGATTCACGGCGACTATAAATTCGACAATATGTTGTTTAAGCGTGGCGAGCCCCAGGTTGCTGCTGTATTAGATTGGGAGCTGTCGACCCTCGGCCATCCAGTCTCTGATATGGCTTATTTTTGTATGTGCTTGCGAATGCCAGAGTTGGATTTTTTAAAAGGCTTGGGAACAATAGATCGGGCTTCCTTAAGCATTCCAAGCGAAGCGGAACTTGTAGAGCGTTATTGTGCGGCCCGGCAAATAACGTCAATTGAGCATTGGCATTTTTACCTTGCGTTCAGTTTTTTTCGTTTAGCGTCGATCTCGCAAGGCGTGTTCTTTCGCTCAACTCAGGGTAATGCATCAAACCGCAGTGCAGTGCATGCGGGCAAAATGACTAATATATTAGCTGAGCTTGGTGCGGATCTTACCCGCTAGAAAGCCATTGCGTGTCAGGGCTTGAACCAGCGTCGTACCATTGGCGAAATAAGCCAGTGTCGCAAAAAGTGTGGGCGTAAGTATTGAACAAAGTCTAGCCAACGGCGCAATTGTTCGGTGTGAACCTTGCCAGCTTGGGCAGCAATTAGCTCATCGGCAACGGTATTAAATACGTTTTCTGGCGCATACCAACGCTCCCACTCCTGCCGCGCGCGTTTGTCCATAATAGATGCTTCAGCTTCATGTTCTTCGAGCAATTTCGCTACATCGCGCGCGTGCCTTTCTTTTACGCGTAGAGAAAAAGCGCTCCAATCCGGACCGTTAGGTGCAACCCAAGCATCGGACAGGATAACGGGCACACGACCTGCGCGTATCGTTTCAAAGAGTCGCCAAGTAGACACCCCTAGTCCGCGCGGGCAAAGTATAAATTTGCTGCGTTCGACAACCTCTCGGTAGGCAAGGCCTTGTTGCATGTTGTTTCCCTTAAGTTCATCGGTTTGGTGAGTTCCTAGATTGCTCGTGTCTTGAATATAGGCGCGACCGTGCGTAATAGTGAGCAGTTCTTTACGAATAGGATGGTTCTTGACATTACCCATAAAGGAAAACAACCAATCCGCTGTATCAACGGGTCGAATCGAGTCGAGCGAGTCATTGTCGGTTACTCGCAAGTAATAACCAGCTCGAGTTGATTTTTGGTGGCCGAAGCAAAATGTGCGCTCAAGGCAGGTATAAATGCCGGGAAGCAATGGTATAGCGCGGTCTCCTGAATAAAAAATCACCGCTTTGTGGCGATATTTTTTAAAGAGTGTGGTTTGGGTTATATCTTGAAAGTTTGGCAGGGTAGAGCCAATAAATGCCACGATGTCAGCTGTCGTCGGACTGTCGCAAAGAGAGTGTTTATGATGTTGGTCGAGCCGTGCATAGTAGTGCATGCGTTCATAGTCTCGATGCGAGAACGGGTGCCCTTTGCGCTCGGCTGTGCAACAAATAAATATTTGAGCCACTATTGAGCCACTATGCTGGTCGCAATGGTTGTCGTTTGAAGAAGGCCGTGGGCCGCGCATAGGAAGTTAATTCGAACCCGTTGGAGACAAGTAAACGGACCACTTCGTTTGTGTCGTTATTGGCTAGGTCTAAATCGTGAATTTCTATTGCAATTAGCTCAAATGTATATTCATCGAAATTAATGGATTGCAATACTTCAAGTTCATGCCCTTCTACATCGATGTTGAGCAGTTGGATATGTTTGGGCGCAGCGTATAACGTAAGAGCGCTGGTTAGGGAAATAGTCTGGCTTTTAACAATTGTGGCGTTTTCCGCCGTACGCTGCCATGGCCCGTCTGTTTTTTTGCCAACACCGCTGATGAGGTCTGATGCTTTTGAAAAATAGAAGTCCACTTCGGATTCAGCATTTGATATCACGTGAACTTTGGCCAAGTCCCGTGGCCGAGTGTTGCGATACCGCTCAATAAGCGGCTGGTTTGCATCGATACAAATGCCATGCCAGCCTTTTTGATAGAGCT
Organism: uncultured Gammaproteobacteria bacterium; assembly: GCA_964407915.1. Lineage (GTDB taxonomy): Bacteria > Pseudomonadota > Gammaproteobacteria > Arenicellales > Arenicellaceae > Arenicella. The sequence goes on along the minus strand of CAYOXK010000038.1, from coordinate 8,237 downwards.
TCCAAGTGTTAGAGTAATTTATTGGGTCGTTACACCCAACGTCAACGTAAAAGCCAGTGGGATTGCCAGAAAAAAAGGATTCTATTACTCGGTCTTCACCAAATTGCGAATAACTTGTCTGCATGGTTGGATCCAGAATCTTTCGAGCAAGCATGGCCAACGTTTGTCGACAAGCTCGGCGCCAGCCTAATTGTCTAAAAATTGTTCTTAATTGATGCAAAGGTAAGAGTCCGCGATAGGCATCGCATGAGAGTGCAGTGGGTCAGTTAGGACGAAGTATCGCATCTGTTGGGCTGATCCTCAACGAGCATGCAGTAGGAACTATTGGTATGACTCTGAGAATAACCTTGCGTTGATCCTATGCAACTTTACTTTTATTACGCGTCGTTTTGAGTAGAATACCGATATCACTGAGACTACCCACCACCGAAGGTCACGTATCGCTATTGTGAACACCGGCAACTTATTTATTATTTCCGCCCCATCGGGCGCCGGAAAGACCTCCCTAGCCAAGGCGTTGATCGCAAGTAGCGAATCCATCGTCATGTCTGTTTCGCATACCACGCGTGGCAAGCGCGGAGGTGAGGTGCATGGCGAAGACTATTTTTTTGTCGATCAGGCTGAGTTTCAAGACATGGTCGAGCGCGGCGTGTTTCTTGAATATGCCGAGGTGTATGGCAATTATTACGGTACCTCATCGCAAGCTGTGGCGGACATGCTCAATAAAGGTCTGCATGTGCTGCTCGATATTGATTGGCAAGGTGCTCGTAAAGTACGTGAGCAAATGCCAAAATCGGTGAGTATCTCGGTTCTGCCGCCAAGCTTAGAAGAGCTCGAACGACGGTTGCGTAGTCGCGGAAGTGACTCTGAAGACGTGATCATGAGCCGCATGCAACAAGCGTTAAACGAGATGGAGCACTGCAAAGAGTCTGATTTTGTTGTATTAAATGACGATTTTAATACGGCTTTAAACGAATTATCGCTGATTGTTGCAGGGCAAGGTGATAGAATCCGACCCCTTAATTCACACGTATGCTCGCTGATGAACGCGAGTGAACACGGCAACTAGCACTTGCTGAGTAGCGTCGGGGGCGATCAAGCGTTAACAGCGACGGCCTCTACCCTGCTCTAACTCCAGTGCGGCGCTTGCCGGATATTGTGAATCACCCATTTAGGCCGCGCATGGTTAGCTTGCGCGGCCCTGTATAGTCACCTTAAGAGGAATTAATCATGGCCCGAGTAACCGTTGAAGATTGCTTAACCAAAGTAGATAACCGCTTTCAGCTTGTTTTGGTGGCGACTAAACGTGCGCGCCAAATATCAATGGGTTCAACGCCGTTCGTCGCTGAAGAGAACGACAAGCCCACCGTAATCGCCCTGCGCGAAATTGCTGAAGGTTTCGTAACGAAGGACATTCTAAACAAGAAAATCGTTGAAGATGTTTTGGAAATGGTCGAAGCGCCTGAAGCGACTGATGCCGAAGCAACCATGGATACTAGCGAACTGGATGCCTTGACGGCTGCTTTGCAGGCCGAGTTGGCGGGTAGAGACGAGTAGGATGCTGGTCTGGTCGCCCGCAGAGGCTTTGCGGGCAGACTAAATCAAGTTTGCTAATCGGTCGTCAGTGTTCAATCGCCCGATGTTTGCGGCGCGGCGAATCGCTTTATTGCTTTGGCGTGGAATAATCAAACATTATTCGAGCACTGCCAATGACACGCACGTTTAAAGGAAGATTAAGTCGGTGGGTAGAAAACCAATTAGACCTTCGATCTCTGTGCCATCTTCCACGCAGTTTTTCGAGCCCAAGATGACACAGGACTTTGACTCCATTGTGTCGAGCGCGCAGCAGCCCCTGCTGACTACAAACCACACCTCGGACACCTCGTTGTCGGCTGAAGGCTCTACATTGGCTGAAGGCTCTTTATCGTTGTCGGCTGAAGGCTCTACATTGGCTGAAGGCTCTGCGGTTGGTGGGGCGGTGATGTGGGTAGAGCTTGCGCCGGCCCTCGCTTTGGCGAGCATTCAGCGTTCGAGCTTGTCTTATTTGAGTGCGGATAAGCACCTAGCGGTGCAACAGGCTTTTGGGTTCGCTGAACAGCACTTGCACGATCACGCGCCTATCAACGGCAGACCTGCTGTATATCATTCTCTCGCCTTGGTCGAAATCTTGGGCGATCTACAGCTTGATGTTACTACCCTAACAGCCGCTTTATTGATTAATACGGCGGGTGGGAGCGCTGACCTCAAAGGCGTGGATGCCCATGCTGCAGACAATATTCGAGAAGCCTTTGGTGACAATATCGCCAAACTGGTTCGTTGTGTAGGTCGGCTCGGGCAGATTCGGTTTAGCCATACTCTGGAATCCGAAGCCGAGAATTTTCGGCGTATGTTGATGGCGATGTCCGAGGATATTCGCGTCATCATTATTCATTTAGCTAATCGCTTACAAAATATGCGCTGCTTAGAGCAGCGTCCGCTCGATGAGCGTCGCGGTATTGCCAAACGAACACTCGAGATCTACGCGCCCATTGCAGAGCGATTAGGCTTATATAGTTGGGCGCGCGAGTTGCAAGATGTGTGCTTGCGAGCACGCTTTCCTAAGCGTTATCGAACGTTACGGTTGGCCATGAATAAGCGCGAGGGCAACCGTAAATTGGTGGTCGAAAAGCTCAGCTTGTCACTGCAAAACACTCTAAGCAATGCAGGTCTGAGCGAGTTTTCAGTGACGGGTCGCCGGAAAACGGTGTACAGCGTTTATCGGAAGATGGAGCGCAAACACAAGTCGTTTGATGAAATTTACGACCTCTACGGGTTTAGAGTTGTTGTTGATTCTATTGATAACTGCTACCGCGTGTTGGGCATGATCCACACCACGTACAAACCTGTGCATGGGCGTTTTTACGACTATATTGCAATTCCCAAAGCCAATGGCTATCAATCGTTACATACGGTGGTTGTCGGCCCGCATGGTGATCGCTTAGAAGTACAAATTCGCACGCTCGAAATGGATCGTGTGGCCGAGGCAGGTGTCGCGGCGCACTGGATTTACAAGTCAGAGGCCTCAAAAGAGTCTGATGTTGCGCGCTCGAGCCATCTGGTACGAGAGTGGTTGGTAGAGTTGTTAGACCCTAATCAGCATGCTGGTAATCCCGTTGAGTTTTTGGAGCACCTGAAAGCCGACTTATATCCAGACGAAGTCTATGTCTTTACCCCTAAGGGCGACATTCGCAAGTTGCCCCGTGGTGCGACTGCATTGGATTTTGCGTTTGCGGTGCACACCAAGGTAGGGCTCCATTGTACCGGGGTGCGGGTTAACGCGAGTCTGGCGTCGATGCCGACCGTACTGCAAAACGGAGATCGGGTTGAAATTATCACGCGTGAAGACGTATCGCCTACCAGTGCATGGCTGAACTATGCCACGACGGGTAAAGCACGTTCGCAAATCCGGCTCTACCTGAAACAACAAACCGCTGAACAAGCATTGGTTTTGGGTAAACGTCTTCTGGCCGGTGCGATGAAGCAAAAAGTACTAGGGCGTAAAAAAATTAGCAACAAGGTTCAGGCTAAGTTGCTCACCGAGCTCGGGGTTCCTACTTGGTCGGATTTACTTATTGAGATTGGCCAAGGCAATCGTGTGGCCGACCTAGTTGCGCGCCAAATTGTGCGACTGAGTGACGGTGCCGTGTTGGCTGATGATCCTACGCATCAGGCAGCCTTGGTTATTCGCGGCTCAGAAGGATTGATGGTGACGTACTCTAAATGCTGCAGTCCCATTCCGGGGGACCCTATTATTGGCACCTTCACCGCGGGTCATGGTTTAGCGATCCACACCAGTGATTGCAATAATACCGCCGAGCTGCGTCGCCAGCCCGACCGGTGTTTGTTGGTTGATTGGGACGACAATATTGAGCGCGTGTTTCAGGTGCGTTTGCAAGTTAAAGTACATCACGTCGCTGGCGCATTTGCCGAAGTCGCCACCGCGATTGCTGCGAATGGCTCCAACATCAATAATGTGGATGTTCATGAAGGTTTGGGCAGCATCATTCAAATTGATTTTGTGGTGGACGTGAGCAATCGTGCTCATTTGGCTAGGCTTATACGCGCTATCTATCGCCTTGATAAGGTGGCTAAGGTTACCCGACCAAACGGTTGAGCTCTATTTTTAGGCTTGTTCCGGTGGTGGATAATCGCAATAATTCAACGATCTTCCGTAGTCTCAGCTAGGCAAAAAACTATGCGTATCATTTCTACTACTAAGGCTCCCGCGGCCATTGGCGCTTATTCACAAGCCGTTGCGGTTAACGATACGGTCTATATCTCTGGGCAAATCCCTCTTGATCCGCAAACTATGCAATGCGTGGTGGGTGGCTTTGAGGCGCAAGCCCGACAAGTATTTGAAAATTTGAGCGCGATTCTCGATGCCGCGCAATGCTCATGGTCGCACGTGGTTAAGTTAACCGTGTATATGGTCGACTTAGGAGACTTTGCTGCGCTCAATGAAATAATGGGTGAGTATGTAGAGCCGCCCTATCCGGCCAGAGCCGCGGTGCAAGTGGTTGCGCTTCCGCGCGGAGTTCTGATCGAGATTGATGCCGTTGCCGTTCGTGCATAAGACGCTTTGCTGCGTCCGAGGCATTGAGTTAAGGCCCGATGGCGTTGTTTACAGTAAAGCGTAGCGCGGCTTAGTGGCTGGCGGCTGATACGTTTATGGCAACCACGAAAGCAATCGACATTCATGCAGCGGTGGGGACACTATCTGGTGTGGGTGCGCAAAGTGCAGAGAAATTAGCTCGCTTGCATGTACGAACACTTCAAGATGTACTTTTTCACCTTCCTTATCGCTACGAAGACCGCACCCGAGTCACCGAAATAGCGGATCTCTTGCCTGATCAAACAGCGGTGGTCATCGCGCAGATTGAATATGCCAAAGTGGTGTTTGGCCGTCGCCGCAGTTTGTTAGTTACGTTAACCGATGGTTCGAACTATCTGGGCCTTAGGCTGTTTTATTTTAACAAAAATCAGGAAAGCGCCTTGCAGAGCGGCGCTTGGGTTCGATGCTTTGGGGAGGTGCGGCGGGGCTTACATGGCTTAGAGATGATCCATCCTGAGTATCGAGTTTTCGCTACGCAACCCACTGGCGCCATGGCCGATACTCTAACCCCCGTGTACCCAACGGTCGAAGGCTTGAGCCAGGCATTTTGGCGTAAGATTACCGATCAAGCGCTCGCCATCGGTTTACCCTTGCTGCCCGAATTAGTGACCAGTGCCCTGGCTCCCCCCAAGTTACAAAAGGTGTTTGCTGCATTAAGTCTAGGCGATGCGCTCAAAGAGTTGCACTGTCCCCCACCCACGCTTGCACTGAGCGCGATGCGCGAAGCCGCCACCCCAGCGCACCAACGTCTGATTGTAGAAGAATTGCTGGCTCACCATTTCAGCTTCCGCCGTGCGCGCTTACAACGCAGTAAGGAGCACGCTTATGCATTACGTCCAAACCCTGTGCTGCAAAGCGAGTTTCTAGCCTCTTTAGGGTTTACTTTAACGCACGCCCAACAACGCGTTTGCCGAGAGCTGTTGGTCGATTTGGCTAAGCAGCAACCGGCTATGCGCTTAGTACAGGGTGATGTGGGATCGGGTAAGACAGTGGTGGCCGCCGTTGCAATGTTGGTCGCGGTGGCGAATGGCAAGCAAGTTGCATTGATGGCCCCCACTGAACTGCTTGCTGAGCAGCATTATCGAACACTCAATGGATGGCTGGCCCCTTTAGGGATTGAGGTGCGGTTTCTGGCGAGTCGTTTAAAAGCGAGCGAAAAAGCGGCCGTTCTGTCGCAATTGGCATCGGGCGAACTCAAAGTGGTGGTGGGTACGCATGCGTTGATTCAGACCTCAGTGACTTTTGCGGATTTAAGTTTAGTGGTCATCGACGAACAACATCGCTTTGGGGTTGCACAAAGGTTAGCGTTGCGCAGTAAGGCTCCGAATGGCTGTGTGCCACATCAGATCGCGATGACCGCCACCCCCATTCCACGCACACTCGCGATGACGTTTTATGCAGACTTAGATGTGTCGAGCATCGACGAGTTGCCGCCCGGCCGCAAACCGGTAGAGACCGTAGTGATGTCGATTGCTAGCAAACGCGATGCCGTGGTGGAACGTATGCGCGCCGCCTGCGCCAATGGTCGACAAGCCTACTGGGTGTGTCCGATCATTGATGAGTCGGAAGTGCTCGAGGTGCAGGCCGCTACGGCCGTGGCCGATGAGTTGGCTGAACGATTGCCGGAACTGTCAGTTGGGCTTGTACATGGTCGCTTGAAGTCAGATGAAAAGGATCGTATTATGATCGGTTTTCGCGACGGCGATATTCATGTGTTGGTCGCCACTACCGTGATCGAAGTAGGGGTGGATGTGCCTAATGCGAGCTTGATGATTATTGAAAACGCGGAGCGCATGGGGCTCGCCCAACTGCATCAACTGCGCGGGCGCGTGGGGCGCGGAAGCGAACAATCGTTTTGTATTTTAATGTACCAAAGCCCTTTGTCAGGCCATGCCCAGCAGCGCTTAGAAACGCTGCGTAAAACTAATGATGGTTTTGTGATTGCTCAGAAAGACCTCGAGATTCGCGGTGCCGGCGAGGTGCTCGGTACGCGGCAGACTGGCAGTGTAACGTTTCGCGTTGCTGATATAATTCGCGACCAGGCCTGGTTAAGTGAAATTGAACCTTGCGCAACCGCGCTGCAACAAGCGGCGCCACAACACATAGATTTGCTAATAGAACGATGGATAGGTCAACGCGAGGACTACGTTAATGCCTAAACTACGCTGTCACTACTGTCTGTTTTAAGATCGACTCACACCTCGCACGGCACTTAGACGGTAACCACTCATGCTTGGAGTATTGCGTTTTATTTTGGCGTATTGCGTGTTTTTATCACATTTCCCTGAGAGTGGACTAAAGCTGAATTTGGGCGTTACGGCGGTCATCGTCTTTTATTTCATTAGTGGTTTTCTAATGATGAAGAGCTATACGCGCTTTAAATATCACTCAACCCAGGCCGTGCGGGCATTTTATGTAGATAGGTGTATTAAGATCTTTCCGCAATACTGGATTGTCTTGTTGGCGAGTTTAGTAGCCTACGGTATGTTGGGAGAATCCGCCCACAATACATATGAATTCGTGTCGTTTGAATCGAACAAAGTGCTATTTGATGTTCTGCTACTGCCCGTAAACTACGCGGTGGGTTCAGCGATCGATTTGTTTCCAAGCATTGCCGCGCGCCCTATTGTTCCCCCTGCTTGGTCGCTTGCCGTTGAGCTGCATTTTTATTTGTTAGTACCTTTACTCTTTATTCTCAAAGGTCGGACCATTGGTGTTGTTGCCTTGCTCTCTGCCGCACTTCTTACGATGAGCTTAATGGCCGAACCAGGGCGGTGGGATATGGCTAATTTTGGCTATTTTCATATCCCCACAATGTTGGTCGTCTTTCTGCTTGGCATGCTGAGTGCATCAGAACAGGCAGAGCTCAAGCACGGTGCATTGATCTTATGGGCTTATTTTGCCATCTTGTTTGTGGCGGTACTCCCTGCCTTTTCGGCTTGGTATAACTTTGCGGTGCAAGAGGTGGGCTTGGGCATTTTGTTGTCTTTACCGCTGTTTTTCTACGCCACCCACTTTAAGCATGTCCCAGCTAGAGTGCGGGCTGTAGACCAATGGTTGGGTGATTTAGCTTACCCCGTTTTTTTAACGCACTATCTGGCTATGTTTCTGGCTCAGCATTTGTTTGGCGTTGGCTTGCACGCCAAAATTTATTTTATGTTTACAACCGTTATGATTATGCTCGTGTTGAGTATCGCGCTCGCGAGTTTGCAGCGATCTATTGATCGCTTGCGCATTAACCATCGTGGCTTTAGAAGCTTGCGGGCCATCTAAGACTGCTTTGAAATTACATAGCATCGCATTGGTCAGATCCTCAGAGTAGAATGAAATCAGCAGAGAAAAACAGGGAAAAGGTGGCGGATTATTTGGCACTAATGCGCTTTGACAAGCCCATCGGTTGGTTATTGCTGATGTGGCCTACATTGTGGGCATTATGGTTAGCGAACGAGGGTGCGCCACCGCCCTGGTTGGTTTGGGTGTTTGTCTTTGGGGTGCTCGTGATGCGCTCGGCCGGGTGTGTGATTAATGACTATGCGGATCGTGATATTGACCCGCAAGTAGAGCGCACCAAGCTTCGACCGTTGGC
>CAYOXK010000037.1:0-23681 GCA_964407915.1 uncultured Gammaproteobacteria bacterium | reverse complement strand
GCGCTTGTACCAGGGGGCAGTTCAGGCGGCTCTGCGGCAGCCGTCGCAGCAGGCTTAGTGCCTGCAGCAACGGGAACTGATACGGGTGGTTCGATTCGCCAACCCGCGGCATTTTGCAATCTTACCGGCGTTAAACCCAGTTATGGTCGTTGCTCACGCTATGGCATGATCGCCTTCGCTTCCTCGCTCGACCAAGCGGGACCGCTAACCCACAGTGCTTACGACGCGGCCTTAATGCTCAACGCCATGGTCGGCTTTGACCCACGCGATGCTACCTCGCTGGAGCACAGCGACCCCCATGAACCTGAAGATTTCTGCAGCACGCTCGACGCATCATTGCAGGGTCTGCGCATCGGTCTACCGAAAGAATTTTTTGGCGATGGACTCGACCCTGAAGTTGCAGCGCGAGTAAGCACAGCAGTGCAGGAATACGAGAAACTTGGCGCTGAGATTATTGATATATCGTTACCCAACGCTAAACTCGCACTGGCGAGCTATTACGTGATTGCACCTGCCGAAGCTTCATCCAATTTATCTCGATTTGACGGCGTACGTTATGGATACCGAGCCCCGCAGTACGACAACCTCAACGACATGTACATCAAAACGCGCAGCCAGGGTTTTGGGGCCGAAGTGAAACGCCGCATTATGTTAGGTGCTTATGCGTTGTCGAGCGGCTATTACGACGCTTACTATGCCAAAGCACAAAAAATTCGACGCCTTATCGCGAACGATTTTCAAGCCGCATTTAAAGACTGCGATGTGATTATGGGCCCTACTACACCGTCTACGGCGTTTGCTATAGGGGATCGAAATACCGACCCGGTCGCAATGTACTTAAACGACATTTATACGATTCCTGTGAACCTAGCCGGACTGCCCGCCGCCTCCATTCCTGCCGGCTTTAGTAGCGAAGGGATGCCCATCGGGCTGCAAATCATTGCACCTTACTTACATGAAGCCAAACTTCTCAATGTAGCGCATCAATACCAGCAAGTAACAGACTGGCATTTGCGCCGCGCACCGGCTCGCGCGCACGCTAGCAGTGCGCCTGAGCTAACAGGAGAACATTAATATGTTTACTTGGGAAAAAGGTTGGGAAGTCGTTATTGGTTTAGAGGTGCACACTCAACTCGCAACCAAAAGTAAGATTTTTTCGGGGAGTTCCACCGCCTATGGGGCATTAGCGAACACACAAGCTAATGAGGTCGATCTGGCTTTACCGGGCGTACTGCCCGTAATGAACCTTGAAGCGGCCCGCATGGCGGTCAAGTTTGGGTTGGCCATCGGAGCGCAAATCAATCGGCGTAATGTATTTGCCCGTAAGAACTACTTCTACCCCGATTTACCTAAAGGTTATCAAATATCGCAGTTTGAACTGCCAATTGTCGGTAAGGGCGAGCTATTGATCGATACGCCAACGGGCTTAAAAGCGATTGGTATCACGCGCGCGCACTTAGAGGAGGACGCGGGTAAGTCCTTGCACGAAGCGATTGTGGGCAAAACGGGAGTCGACCTGAACCGTGCGGGAACACCTTTATTAGAGATCGTCTCGGAACCCGATTTGCGCACACCTGCTGAAGCCGTGACGTATTTGCGGCAATTGCACAGCCTGGTGCGGTACATTGAAATTTGCGATGGCAATATGCAAGAAGGGTCATTTCGTTGCGATGCCAACGTGTCGGTTCGACCCGTCGGTCAAGTAGAACTAGGCACTCGGACAGAACTCAAAAACATCAACTCATTTCGCTTTGTCGAACGAGCCATAGAATATGAGATCGAGCGGCAAATCGACATACTGTTGGATGGTGGCCAAATTGTACAAGAAACCCGCCTATATGATGCAGACCAGCATGTAACACGTTCAATGCGTTCGAAAGAAGAAGCACATGATTATCGTTACTTTCCTGATCCGGATTTACCGCCAATGCTCTTGACTGAGGACTTTATCGCGGCGGTCCAACTTACCCTTCCAGAATTACCCTCCGCTAAGCAGAACCGCTTTGAAAAGGAATTTGGCTTATCGAGCGATGACGCACGAACCCTTACGGCCAGTCGCGACGTAGCGGATTACTTTGAGACAACACTGGCGTCAACGCAAGCCGACGCCAAGACCGCGGCAAACTGGCTCATCGGGGAATTTTTCGCCACTTTGAATCGAACCGAAACAGAGTTTAGCGCCGCGCCTATCCCCGCTGAACAATTTGGCGAACTGCTAGACCGCGTCGTGGATCAAACTTTGTCTGCCAACGCCGCCAAACAGGTGTTTGCGGAACTATGGGGTGGACACGAATCCATCGATGCCATCATCGAGCGTAAAGGCCTCAAACAGATTTCTGATACAGGTGCGCTCGAGACCATTGTTGATGAGGTGCTGGCGCATTGTACCGAGCAAGTACAGCAATATCTGGGTGGCAATGAGAAAGTGATTGGCTTTCTGGTTGGCCAAGTGATGCAGCGCTCAAAAGGCAAAGCAAACCCCCAAATGGTCAACGAAATGTTGTTAAAAAAGTTACGCTAAAGCGCATTACTCAGTAAAACCAATGACCCATCAACCCAATTTATTAGAAATGTTGCGTTTGGCAAAACGTAACGCAGACGGTCACTATTACTACACCATTACCGAAAACTGGCTGCAAGGACGCACTACCTATGGGGGGCTCTCGGCCTGCCTCTGCCTAGATGCAACCATGCGAGAGTACCCCGACCTGCCACCGCTTCGCTCGGCACAAATAACGTTTGTAGGGCCAGTAAGTGGTGCCACGAGTGTGCAAACCGAAGTATTACGTCGCGGCAAATCCGTCGCGAATGTCCGCGCTCGCTTGCTTAACGAACAAGGAATTGGTGTTGAAGCCGTCTTTAGTTTTGGCGCCACCCGTGTATCGCAGCTCGATCAGACTTTCACCAAGGCTCCCGAAGTCGTTGCGCCTGAGGTTGCCGAAAACTTCTTTATTGGACAGCAGCGTCCCGTTTTTACGCAAAATTTTGAATGTCGACTGGTTGCAGGCGCGCGCCCCGTGAGCGCTAGCTCTGAATACGATATGCTGCTGTGGGTACGCCACAACGACTTTAACGCGTTCGGCCCAGCGGACATAAATGCTTATGCGAGTCTATTGGCAATCGCCGACATGCCGCCACCCGCGGTCTTGCCTATGTTCGCTGAATTTGCGCCGATAAGCTCAATGACTTGGATGGTCAATTTTGCTGGGACCCCAACCACTGATGCGTCTGGTTGGTGGTTGCTCAGGTCAACCGCTGAAAATGCTAAGGACGGCTACTCAAGTCAGAATATGTACGTGTGGGACGCACAGGGACGGCTAGTGGTAACGGGTCGCCAAAGTGTCGCAATTTTCTATTGACCTAGCCAAGCAGTGAGGGGGATCAGAGCATATACATTGTAAAGTAGTGGGCCGTGCTGCCACCGAGCACAAACACGTGCCAAATCTCGTGACACCACGCGAGCCAATTGTCCAAGACATAAAACACCACGCCAACGGTATATAACACCCCGCCTGCGACTAACAATTTAAATGCCTCAGGGCTCATGCCGGCTATGATGGACTCCAACGTGAACACGCAAGACCATCCCATCAATAAATAGATCGAGGTCGATACGGCGTCGTGTACTTTGCCCGGCAAACACTCGAGCAAACACCCTATTGCGGCGAGACTCCATACCGCCACCAACAACCAAGTACCTGCAGCCCCTTCGATACTCAATAAGGCAATGGGAGTGTACGTGCCTGCAATTAGTAAATAAATCGCAATGTGGTCGAAGGTTTGAAAGATCGCCTTCACTCGGCCGTTAAAGCTGTGGTAGAGCGTCGAGGCAAGGTAGAGCAAAAACAAGCTCACGCCATAAACACTAAAACCGACGATTTTAATCGCATCCCCTTCCAGAGAAGCAATAGTGATGAGCACGCTCGCGCCGATCAACGCCAACGAGGCGCCAACCAGATGTGAGATGCTATTAAAAAATTCGCCGCGATACATGTTGTGACAGTAGCAGACAGTTTGTTAGATGAATATGACGGTTTAATTAGACAAACGAATATTTACTATTCGGCGCACGAGCGATAGAGGCTCCCACTAAAATGATCGTTTTCGACTAGCCTAAAATTTTTAGAATGATACACTTCGCACCACTAAATCGCGCCGCGTAATACGTTCTATTCAGAGCGCAATCTTACGCCTAGCTAGCTAGGCCTACCGATTCTGCGCAGCGCCCGATCTCATCTTATATTGCGTTGAATTAGCAACGCTCAGGACACTGTAATGGCAACTTCCACATCGACCAACGAGACCGCAAAACCTGCTGACTGGGCACAGTTTGATTGGCAAGATCCTTTTCACCTACGTCAACAATTAAGTGACGAGGAGCTGATGGTTAGCGATTCGATTCACCGCTATGCACAAGACGTATTGGCTCCGAAAGTAACCTCGGCGTTTAGAGACGAAACCTACGACGACAGCCTATTTAAATCGATGGGCGAAATGGGATTATTCGGCAGTATGCTCGATGGCTACGGTTGTGCTGGTTTAAGTTACACCGCCTACGGTCTGATGTGTAATCGCATGGAAGCCGTGGATTCGGGCTACCGCTCGATGATGAGCGTGCAATCGTCGCTGGTGATGTACCCAATTCATCGTTTCGGGTCAGAAGAGCAGCGCCAGAAGTATTTGCCAGGGCTCGCCGCGGGTGAGCTCATTGGTTGCTTCGGTTTAACCGAACCCGATCATGGGTCGGACCCCAGCGGTATGCTCACACGAGCCAAAAAGGTTGCCAATGGCTATGAATTGACGGGTGCGAAGATGTGGATCTCTAATGCACCCGTAGCCGACGTATTTGTTGTCTGGGCAAAACTAGAGGGCGAAGGTGTGCGCGGCTTTATCTTAGAGAAAGGCTGGGACGGGTTAAGTGCACCTAAAATTAAGGGCAAACTAAGCCTTCGCGCATCGATTACGGGCGAGATTGTGATGGATAAAGTGTTTGTTCCAGACGCCAACATTATGCCAGGCGTGAGCGGACTCAAAGGGCCAATGAGCTGTTTGAGTAGTGCCCGGCTTGGTATCGCATGGGGAGCACTCGGCGCGGCTGAAACGTGTTGGCATACAGCGCGGCAATATACTCTAGATCGTAAACAGTTCGGTCGGCCGCTAGCGGCCAATCAGTTAATCCAGAAAAAGCTGGCAGACATGCAAACAGAAATCCATATTGGTCTACAAGCGTGCTTGAGTGCCACCCGACTTAAAGAAAGAGGTCAGCTTGCTCCAGAACTCGTATCCATGCTGAAGCGTAATTCCTGTGGGAAATCCTTAGATATTGCCCGCACAGCACGCGACATGCTCGGTGGCAACGGTATATCCGAAGATTTTCCAGTAATGCGTCACATGATCAACCTGGAAACAGTGAATACCTACGAAGGCACCCACGACATCCATGCTTTGATTCTGGGTCGCGCTCAAACTGGCATCGCCGCCTTTGGCTAAAGATAAACGCGCAAATAGCAGAGTGTCTAATAGAGAAAGAGAGATAACGGCGGTACCTAAGACCCCTTAGCGTGCCATCAACTGGGCTTGTAGCCGTTGTTTCTGATCATTGCTTTTAGCTGTTCATCATCCACGCTGGCCGCGATACGCGCGGCCTCGTTGGTAGCGAGTTCCAGTAGATCACCCGCATACTCTATTTCTTCGGTTACGCTGTGCCATTCTTGAATATACAGGTCGCTACTCCCTTTGCCAGCGCGCATGGCTGCTCGATCGATGGCTTCTTGAAATTTATCTGGGAGCATCGCTTTACCTTTATCGCGCCCCTTTTTAATCGTTACCATCGACGGAATATCGCGCCAATACATTGTAATTTTTCGCATAGAAACTCAGTTTACTATTGAAGTTATGGGATAAGCCCCCGGCCAGTGTTGATATACATTTGAGCAGCGCGGCTGAATCAACATGTCTCCTCAAGAACGTCTCCTCAAAAAAAGGGGCGACCAACGATCGCCCCCTGCATACATCTCTGCTCGCCTCGTAATGTTAATCACGCATTCTACTCAGCGATACCGCAACAAGACTGTCGCGGTATCGACGCAAATGCGCTTAACATAGCGAAAGCTAGGCGAGCGCCTTTTTAAGGGTAGAACCCATTTCAGATGGGTTAAGCGTCACGTGTACACCGGCATCGGTTAGCGCGTCAATTTTAGATTGCGCGGTACCCTGACCACCCGAGATAATCGCACCCGCGTGCCCCATGCGTTTGCCGGGAGGCGCCGTAATACCAGCAATAAAGCCGACGACCGGTTTACGCATATTAGCTTTAATCCACGCCGCACACTCTTCTTCGTCAGTGCCTCCGATCTCGCCACACATGACCACGGCTTCGGTCTCAGGGTCGTCGTTGAACATCTGCATAACGTCTTTATGTTTTAAGCCGTTTACCGGATCTCCGCCAATACCCACACAGGTCGACTGACCCAAGCCCAACTGCGTCAATTGATGAACAGCTTCGTAGGTTAGGGTGCCTGAACGAGACACAACACCGACATTTCCCTTTCTATGGATATAGCCCGGCATAATGCCAATTTTAACTTCTTCCGGCGTAATCACACCGGGGCAATTTGGGCCGACCAAGATTGTTTTACTGTTCATTTTGCGCATTCTGTCGCGAGTGCGAATCATATCCGCAACCGGAATGCCCTCGGTTATGCAAATGACTAAATCAAGCTCTGCGTCCACGGCTTCGTCGATCGCCGCAGCCGCAAAACGTGGCGGTACATAGATCACTGAAGCGTTTACTCCGTGTTGCTCCTTCGCCTCGGCGACCGAGTCATAAACGGGCACGCCTTGCACTAACTCACCCGCTTTACCGGGCGTGACGCCCGCGACAAAACAATCCTTGCCATAAGCGTACTGCAAACACTGAGTAGTATGAAACTCGCCCGTTTTGCCCGTTATGCCTTGCGTAACAATCCGTGTATCTTTATTTATTAATATGGCCATGTCGTACTCCTAGGCTTTAACGGCCGCTGCAATTTTTTCAGCCGCGTCCGCCATCGTAGTGGCGGTTTCAAGTTTCACATCAGACTCGTCAAGAATTTGACGCCCCTTCTCAACATTAGTGCCTTCTAAACGCACGACGAGCGGAACATTCAAGCCCACTTCGTGAGCAGCAGCAACGATGCCACCGGCGATTACATCGCATTGCATAATGCCACCGAAAATATTAACGAGAATCCCCTTCACATTAGGATTCTTGAGCATAATTTTAAACGCTTCGGTTACCTGCTCTTTGTTTGCACCACCACCAACGTCTAAAAAGTTGGCTGGTTCGCCGCCATACAGCTTAATGATGTCCATGGTGGCCATCGCTAAACCTGCGCCATTCACCAAACAGCCGATATTGCCATCTAAAGAGATATAGCTTAAGCCCCATTTGGACGCTTCTACTTCATCCGGGTCTTCTTCATCAAGGTCACGATACGCAACGATTTCGGGCTGACGAAACAGTGCGTTGGAGTCAATATTAAACTTGGCATCCAAGGCAATAACTTGGTTATCGCGAGTGACAATCAATGGATTGATTTCTGCCAAAGAGGCATCCGAGCCCACAAATGCTTGATATAAGCCCTCTAGAAAATCGGCACCTTGCGCAACCGCAACATCGGGGATTCCGATTTCTCGGCACACCGCTTCGGCTTCTTGGCGCTGCAAACCATTGCTAGGGTCTACGTAGATCTTTAAAATCTTTTCAGGGGTTTCTTCGGCTACTGTTTCGATGTCCATTCCACCTTCAGAAGAACACATGAGTACCACTTTTTGAGTCTCGCGATCTACCAGAGCACCAACATACAACTCATTGGCTATGTCAGCGCCCTCTTCTATGTACAAACGTTTAACTTCTTTACCTTCGGGTCCGGTTTGATGAGTAACTAGCTGCATACCCAGAATTTGATCAGCATAGCTGCGCACCTCATCCAGGGATTTAGCCACTTTTACGCCACCGCCTTTGCCCCGACCACCTGCGTGAATTTGTGCTTTAACTACCCACACCTTGCCACCGAGTTGCTCTGCTGCGGCAACCGCCTCGTCAACTGAGAAACACGCAATTCCGCGAGGCGTTGTGACCCCATATTTCCTCAGGATTTCTTTACCCTGATACTCATGAACATTCATTCTTTAAATCACCTACTTGATTTGAAATGAGTCCCACGCGCAAACCATAAGTTGCATTAAACATACTCACTAATGAGCTTATAACCGGTGGGCGATTAGACCAACAGCGCACGCAGCATGCGCGGCCATCGAGTGGTGCATGATGATACTCGTTTTTGCCAGATTGCGGTAGCCGTGCGCGACTATCCGTAGAAAGAAGTGCCTGATTTGCGCTTTTGCTGCAAAAGCTCTGGCACGCTGTAAAGGGGTCCTAAATAGGCATACTTCTGCGCCATCAGGCATATTTCGGCCACTCCGAGTGTGTCTATATGTCGAAAAGCACCACCGCGAAAGCGTGGAAAACCCAACCCCCATAACAAGGCCATATCGACTTCGCTTGGTGAAGACACAACCCCCTCCTCTAAGCATCTAACGGCTTCAAAACACAGCGCCAAGGTTAAGCGCTCGGCTATTTCATTTGACGATATTTGCGATGGCGCATTCAGATAAACCAAGCTTAGGGCAAGATCGTCTTCTTGTTTAGTTAACCGACCCGCCTCATCCTGGGTCACGCTACGCGCATAATGATAAAAACCCTCGCCGCTCTTCTGCCCCAACCGGCCACTTTTAAACAAAGTATGAATAGCCGACACATAGTCGGGAGCCATACGCTCAGGGATATCGGTGGCCATTACATCTAAACAGTGCACTAGCGTGTCTAACCCAATCACATCACTCAGAAACGCAGGGCCCATTGGCCAGCCCCAAGACTGCATAACCGCATCAATCTGACGAAAATCAACGCCTTCAGCAATCAACATTTGCGCGGCAATGATATAAGGAAACAATACGCGATTAACCAAGAATCCCGGACAATCATTCACAACCACGGGATGCTTGCCCAACTGCAATGCAAACCTCACCGCTTGGGATATGGTTCCGTCGCTCGTTTGCCGACCGCGCACAATTTCCACCAAAGGCATGGCCGCCACTGGATTAAAAAAATGCAGCCCGCAAAACTGTTCGGGTCTTGTTAAACCTTGCGCAAGCCGACTGATCGAGATCGTGGAAGTATTCGAGGTCAGCACACAACCGTCCCCAACCCGTTGTTCAACATCGCGCAACAGCGACTGTTTTAGGGCAAATTGCTCAACCACCGCCTCCACCACTAAGTCACAGTCAGCGATTGCATCATCATCTAGTGATGGCGTAATGCGGTGAAACGATTCCTCCGCGGCGCTTTGCGTCAATTTGCCTTTGGCGACCTGTGCTGACAAATTGCGATGTGCCTCAGCCATGCCTTGCTCTAAAGCGGCCGATTGAATATCTTTCAGCACCACCGTTGCACCGTGTAGCGCCGACTGAAACGCAATACCCCCACCCATTATTCCTGCACCGAGAACCCCAACTCGTTCGATGCGCTTGCCGCTGGCCGTTCGTTTAGCAATGCGCGCGACGTCTTGCTCATTGGTAAATACACTAAGCAGATTAATCGCCGTCGGGGACGTCAACAGTTCAGCAAAAGCCTTGGCTTCAGCAAGCCCAGCCTGCTCGGCAGTTTGCTTAAATTGATCACGTATCAAATCCAACGCCTGTTTCGCTGCGGGATAATCGCGACCAGGATGAATGTCCAAGCCAGCGGCAATACTCTGCAACTCTGCGCGCTGCTTCGCATCGACCGATACGCTGCCCTGCTTGGCGGCACGAATTAGGCGATACTCACTTTGTAACTCACACACCGTTGCCAGTACCGTTTCTAGTAGCGCTTCTGGGGTACAACTTGTACGTACCAATCCAGCCTCAATCGCGCTCTTGGCAGACTGTGGCCGCCCGCTCGTGATCCACTGCACGGCGGTAACCGGGTCAATCATTCGGGGTAATCTAGCCGTACCCGCGTAACCAGGGAACAAACCTAAGTTAACCTCAGGCAAACCAATTTTGGCAGTTTGCACCATTACCCGCGCGTCCATAGCCAACGCAAACTCCAAGCCCCCGCCCAAGGCAAAACCATTGATTGCCGCAACAGTGGGCACAGGCAGTGCTTGAATGCGGTTGAACGCATGTTGGCCAGACATAACATGTGCGTGAATACCCACCACATCGTGCGCTTTCGCGAACGCCAACAAGGCAGGAATCTCCGCACCAGCCACATACACAGATTTACCACTGGTAAAGATCACCCCAGCTAAATCCACAACGTGTTCCAATTGGTCGAGGAGTATGTGTAGCTCATCAAAAACAGCTTGATTAAAGACATTCACGGGCGCGCCAACAAGATCGAAATGCACCTGAACGATGGGTCCGGAGATGCCTTGCATTGGGTTAACACTAAGTTTTGGGCTTGCGCCCAACCCGCTCTCATCAAAGAAAAATGCTGAAAATGCGTGTCCTTTAAAATTCATATCTTTTGGCGTCTTAGCTGTTTAGAATACAAATCGATTTTAGCACTGCCGACCATCCGCTGTTACGCCTTAATGCCCAGACAATGCGTTGAGGTAGAATGCGGACTCATTGAGCCTGCCATTATTGGCTGAATCGACGGCCCTCGCAGCAGTGGAGTTTGGGCATTGGCACTCACTCGCGACCCGTGCGACTCACACAACTGGCCAAACCTTATGCCGACCCCTCAGCGCTTTTTTGCTTCTCCGATTACCGTAGGCTTTTTATTTGCCGTAGGCAGCGCGGCTCTCTTCGCCATTCGGCCCATTTTTGTCAAACTCGTCTACGCAGAAGGCGTTGAGCCCCTCACGTTAATTGGGTTACGCATGTTGTTCTCGGCGCCCATCTACGCGTTGCTCCTCTGGTGGTTTATCCGTGCGGGTCGCAATAGAGTAGCTATCACTTGGGGCATCGTTGCGCACATCAGCTTTGTTGGGCTGTTTGGCTATTTCTTAGCCAGCTATTTCGATTTACTCGGACTGCAATATGTGAGCGCACAATTGGGCCGGATGATTTTGTACACCTACCCAACATTTGTGGTCCTGTTGGGAGCCTTGCTGCTCGGTCACGTTATTACTCTGCGAACGGTGGCCGCCTTGGTCGTTACTTATTTAGGCACAGCGCTTATATTTGGTCATGACTTAAAGACCTTTGGTCCCGACGTTACCATTGGGGCGTTGTGGATACTGGCAAGCGCGTTGTCATTCTCGCTCTATCTTATTTTCGCCAAGTCATTAATCACCCGCATCGGCAGCCAAGTGTTCACCTGCATCGCTTTGTTGTCAGCTAGCGCAGGCATCCTGCTGTATTGGGCGATCACACGCCCTGCATTGGCGATGGCGCAAGCCGTTAATAGCACCGCGTTGCTGATCATTCTAATTATTGCGGTCTTCTGCACTGTAATCCCCACCTTCTTTACCGCTGCCGCGGTGGATCGCATTGGGCCTGGGCGTACCGGCATAGTCGCTATGATCGGTCCCGGGTTTACCAGTTTTTTCGCCGTGCTCATTTTGCACGAAGCGTTTACGATTTATCACTTATTGGGGATTATTGTGACCGTGATTGGCGTAAGCTTGTTGCCCCGCGATTAACCTAACGCTCGCCAACGGCGCAAAGACTTTTCAATGCACGACAGGTAAGAGAGACTCCAGATATACCGACAAACCAGACACCCACCGTTAACCAGACACCCACCGTTAGCCAGACACCCACCCCCACTTTAATCAGTCTTCCTTCTTTAAGAACTCTTCTGCCTGTCTAGATAGAATGTGATCATAAATAGTTGATTATTGAATAATTTGCTATAAAAACGATCATTTATGATCATTAATGTATAACTTTAGAGTGTTGTGCTTTAGACTTTCGATATGTATCATTAGTGAGTTATTTTAGTTAATTTAGGCTATAAATCGATCAAATATGATCAAATGAAAATATCAACTCTAACGCCCGATAATCAAATTCAATATGAGCTTGGCGCTCGTCTGCGGCGTGTCCGTAAGCAGCTTGATTACACCCAAGTGCAGCTCGCTACGGCCGCGGGTATTGGCGTCGCCACGCTGCGGCGTATTGAAGATGGCCAAGATAGCCAATTGAGCTCGTGGATAAAGCTGCTCAAGGCATTGGATATGTTACACAGCTTAGATGAGCTTTTGCCCGAGTCCTATAAATCCCCCATGGCCGAAGTGCTTAAACAAAAGAGCCGAAGGCGCAATAAGGATACTTCCGGTTCGCAGGTTCCAAAGCCAATCTGGGGCGACGAACTTGAATGACCACGGCTACTGTTAAGTTATGGGGCACCAACGTCGGCTATGTGTCGATGCACGAAGGCGAACGCTTCGCTCGGTTTGAATACGACCCTGATTTTGCTAAGACAGGCATCGAGCTTGCGCCTTTAGTGATGCCAGCAAAGGAGCGTCGCATATATCAGTTCCCCGACCTTCACCCGCGAGCGTTTCACGGCTTGCCGGGTCTATTAGCCGACAGCCTGCCCGATAAATACGGCAACAGGTTGATCGATGTGTGGTTGGCCAACACCGGACGCAATAGTGCGAGCTTTAATGCTGTAGATCGATTGTGCTACACGGGTAAGCGAGGTATGGGGGCGCTAGAGTTTGAGCCCTCGCTAGCCAACACAGACGCGCCCAATCAGGAACTTCAAGTACAAGAGCTCGTGGAGCTCGCCTCGATGGCCTTTGCCGATAAGCAAAATCTGCAGGCCAAATTAGATCGCCACACGGACGATCAAGATCTGTTCAATATCATTAGTCTTGGCACATCCGCAGGGGGTGCGCGGGCTAAAGCGGTGATCGGCTTTGATCCCAATACTGCAACCGCACGATCAGGGCAATTAAATCTCCCCAAAGGCTATGAGCACTGGTTAATCAAATTTGATGGCGTGAAGTATAACGGCGATTGGGGAGTTGCCGACCCGGCTGGCTATGGCCTGCTTGAATACAGTTATTACCTAATTGCCCAAAGTTGCCACATCAATATCATGGAATCGCGGCTTTTTAGTGAACATGGGCGGCATCATTTTATGACCAAACGCTTTGATCGTAATGAAGCCGGCGGCAAAGAATTTGTGCAAACTCTGGGCGCTCTCGCGCACTTTGATTATTGGAACAGCGGGCACCACTCATACGAGCAACTGTTTATGACCCTAAAGCGCTTGCACCTTTCGCAAGCCGACATCGAGCAGCAATTTAGACGGACAGTATTCAATGTGGTGGGCGCTAATCAAGACGATCATGTTAAGAACTTTGCCTGCATCATGAATCGTCAGGGGCAATGGCGGCTTAGTCCTGCTTATGATTTATGTCATTCGCATGGCAGCGACTTTACTAAAAATCATCAACTGAGCATCAATGGCAAAACCAATCAATTTGAGACTGCAGACTTAAAGCACCTAGCCGAGTATGCCGGATTGCCTAGAGGTCGCTATAAGCGGATATTGCTTGAAGTAATCGATGCGTTTAACCAGTGGCCGCGCTTGGCAGAAGAACTGCAAATTCCATCCGCATTGCGCGCGCATGTGAGCAGCACCTTGCGGCTAAACTGGAATTAGGCACTACTTATTGCTAATCAGCGCAGCTCGAAAGTGCCGGATGTAGTGCAGAAACGGGTGCTACTTCTATCGGCTGATTTGATCTTGCCAGTATGAACAATCCGATATTCGCCAGCGGGTGTGTCCTCATTGGTTTGCTATCAGCGAAATGGATAATAAGTTCAGAGCGTTTGGCTCATTAGTCGTTTATTGGTTGAGAAATTTTGCCGCAAACAATCAATGTCTGCGTGTGTAGGTTTGATCAGATGGGGAACGCAAAAGATTTGCATCAACCCCTAAGCGTTGGCGAAGCAGTTCGCTAGGGGTGTGATGCTAGCATGCGACCTGTTGGGGCGAGCAAAGGGAAGCCACTGCAACGAGCTGCTCAGATAGGCTAAAAAGTTTTCACAATCTATGCGTTATCCCCCTCCTCGTTGGAGTTCCGCCTAATTGAAATCGTTAAACGACTAGAAACAAACTAGTGAAGAGCCGATGCCTCTGAACTTAAGTAGGTATAAAAATGTACTCGCTCGAAAGGCATCAACGCAGTATTCAACACATTAAAGTCTAAGACGTTCTATAGGCAAATTGTAAATGCAACCCCTTCACCCGTTACTCCAACCACACACAAGTCGTCGTCAGCCGTTGAAATTGAAAACAACTCTGCGAGATCAGCCGTGGTGTGGTCTGCAACGTAAACGATGGTATCCAAATCTGGGCTGGCAGCAAATGCGAGTAGTGGTGGAATCTCGCTTGCTCCGATTCCAGCAGCGTTTTGCGGAAAACCAGCGTTAACCTTTACGTCCGCCTCGCTACCATCAATCGGCGCGATAAAGAGCTCTAAGAGTTCGTCGACTTCTTGGTCAGCAATATACAAAACCGAGTCACAATCTTCGCTAGTTGCAAAGCCGCCGCTCACAACGTTACCTCCAGAGACTAAGGTGGAGTTGAGCTGGGTTTCGGTAGAACTTCCATCTGCTTGAGTGGAAAAAAGATTGCGCTGAGAGCCTGCAGTTTGGTCTTCAACGACAAAGACGACCATGCTTGAATCGGCACAAACTTGAATATCTCTTGCAATTTGGTCAGCCTGAAAATCGTTAGTTAACTTCACCGCTGAACTATTCGGCCCGGCTATCGGAACACTAAAAAGCTCTACGGCGTCGAGCGTCTCGACGTCAGCCGTGAAAATAACGTTTTGTGAATCAGGCGTGATTACAAACCCCGATTCAACGTCGCCGTTTGTTACTAGTTCAGGGTTAAGTTTGGTCGGCTCTTGCGCTCGATCAATGGGCACACTGTAGAGTTCATTATCAAAGGCCACACTCGAAGCCCTATAGACTACTCGATTTCCATCGGGTGAAACCGCTAAATCTATAACGCTTCCTCCAACCAAATCATGATTGAGTTTCACAGCGCTCGAATTTGGCCCCTCAATAGGAACGGCGTATAGTTCAAAATTGTCGACGCTGGAGTGTGAGACAAACAAAACCGTTGAGCCATCAGGGCTGATTGCTACTGATCGAACTGTGCGACCGAACGTAACATTGTCACTCAATTTAACGGGGCTGGATGAGCCATCTATGGCAACACTAAATAGTTCGTCGGTTGCCTCGCCTAGCTTTTTTGCTACGTAAACCACCGTTTCACTATCTGGGCTAATCGTAACATGGCTAGCGCCTACTACCGAGGATCCTCCGGGTGGCTCGAGATCGCCACTTATTTTAACTCGGCTCGCCGCTGGACCCTCAATAGGTACACTCCAGAGCTCGCCTAGATTGTTGGTTTCTTCTTCCGACGAAAATACTAAATAGTTACTGTCTGGTGTTACTTGAAAACTGCCGATATCTCTTCCACTTGCAAGGGTGGGTGATAGAGCAACTTGAGGCGAACTTAAATCAATCGGGCGACTGAATAGATCTCTCGTTGACGTTGCAGAGTTAGATGATGTTGAGTAAACAACCGTTTTCCCATCTGGGCTGAGCTCGAATCGGCGTAAATAACCAGAAGTGAAAACTTGCTCCGCATTGCCTGACCGTCCAACGGGTGCACTATAAAGGCGGTTAAAGAAAGGGTCGCTGCTTCTATATAAAGCGCGCTTAAAATCACTGCTCACCACAAAAGAGCGGAGCCTTTCATTAACAGAATAAGAGTGGTTCAGCTTTTTTGGATCATTGTATTCCGACATCGCCAATGCCAAAGAAGAGCTCAGCAGAGTAGTCGTAACAATCGTTGAATAGAAGCAATGTTTCAGTCGTCCACAAGGACCTAAGTTATCAGTTTCAGGGATAGTCATGGGTGATGTATGTGATTGGAAGTCGGGTTGATTTGAAGATCGGTTTTAATAGTACAGGACAGATATAGATCGGGGGAAGCGCTGATTTTCGCTGTTATCTTTGGCTGGAGGGCACAAGATTATGGTGCATTCTCTATCTTTGGTGTATCGGGCGGGCTTTCGCCCAAGCCAACGAGCACGTCGCGCGATGCCTCCTCAAGCCACTTCGCGAGCCCGCTAATGTAGGTGCCATTCTCCAATCGGTCGAACAGAAATCGATTCAGTGCTGTGCTCTCGCAGACATCTTCAAAACGAACGGTTAGCGCGAGCTCAGCAAACCCGCTGTCGAAGTTCCCACCAAGTGTGCGCTTGAAAATGGGGATGTCGTGTACGGACGTTCTGCCCAGATAATAATCGTCACTGAAGCGCGAATTATTAGCAATTGCGGTAATCCTGCGTGCATAGAGCGAAAACATAGCGCGGTCTTCTAGAGAAATATTATCTAGAAATGCATCCGATATGAGGATCTGATTAACGGCATCTTTACGCAATTCCAGACTTACAATAGTCCGCAAACCTTGTATCGCGCTTAGAAACCGTTCTTCTGAATTTTTGTCCGTGGCGCAGGTTTCTAACGCGCGCAAGATGTCGAGGATGATAGCGTGCTGCTCCGCTACTCTCGTAATATACCATTGTGATTGTAGCAAGTTCGCCTGGGCCTCCTCAATGACCCGCACGCGAGCCTGATCGTATATCAACTGATCCTGCCGCGAATTGCTCCAGTTGGTAATTTGAAAGGCGATCAGAATACCGAGCACAACAATCACAAAATCCAGCACAATGGCGAACCAATTCTGTTCTATAACATGTTTGGTGAGGCGGCGAAGGATCATGGCAGTGTCTACCCGAGGGCTAGTTTCTTTAGCAGGAAAAAATCCAAGTCTGACGCTCTCTTGTCGAGGGTTTATATGGCCTCAGACGATGAGCTCGTATTGTGAGGATGACGATTTCGACGGGGCTTGGGGCTTAAAATAGTTGGGCTAAGGAGTCGTGCGCGTGGCAATGGCGCTGCGACTCTCCCAGAACTAACTCGCTTTTTTTTCCAGCAGTAAAGCCTACCGCATCATTAAAGCGACCGTTCAAATAGTGCGCCCACTAACCGCCACTCTCCCGACGTGGTTCTTTCTTCTGGTTTCTTTGCTCTTCAGCAGCGTCTTCCTCAGCTTTAGTGGCTTTTAAATAATTTTTCTGATCGCCATAGTAGTCGTCGATGGCGTGCTCAGAACTAAGTGGGCTTAAATAATGCTCGGCCGTCTTGCCGTCTTTATTCATGGCCAAGCCCGTTAGGCAGGCCCCAACGATGTAGGCGCTATTGAGCGTGGTTTTATAAGTATGATCTAGAGCGGGGTGCAGTTCAACCAGATCAAAACCAACGACATTAGACTCAGCACACAAGCGACGCACAATTGTTATGGCTTCGCGCATATTGATACCGCCCGGCACGGGTGTGCCTGTCGCAGTCGCAAAAGCCGGATCTAGCACGTCGATATCAAAAGAGATGTGCACCTTTCTACCATCTTCGCTCGCCTCGGCAATGACGCGATCCAACACGGCATCCCAGCCGCGCTTTTCAACTTCGGCCATCGTGTGATAGCGCATACCTTGCTCGCGCATCCATTTGAAACCCGTTTCGTCTGGTCCCCGAGAGCGCAGTCCAACTTGAATATAGTCGGCTGCTCGCACATGACCTTCATTAATAAGTCTGTACACCGGTAGCCCATGGCTGGTTAGATGAGGGCCGCCCCACCATGCATCGTAGTGCGAGTCGAAATGAATGACCGAGACTTTTTCCTTGCCATATATATCGGCTAAGGCCGCGACATTTGGGTATTCAAGAGAGTGATCGCCCCCGATGATGATTGGAATTACGCCGACTTCGGCGACTTCGCGCACCACCTCGCGTACATGCTGCATGGAACGTTCGGTGCTATCGTTGTCGATAGCAACATCGCCATAATCAACAATTTTGAGTACTTTGCTGGCGTTGACCTGAACGTATTGGTCCAAGCCTCCCATAGCCCGACCATGCAGGCGCATCTCAGTGGTCGCCGGCTCCCCCGAGTCTCGCCAGCCAGAGCCCATATTTAAAGGAGCACCGATAATTGCTATGTCCACCTTACCAGCGATTAGGTCGGCTTTGGTTAGAGCTAGATCGTGACCACCAAATGTTGGTGGGCCGCCTCGCCCATCGTAACGGCCAAGTGGCAGCGGACCATCTTCACGCTCAGGATCCATCGAGCGAGGTCGCTGAGTTCGCCAAGCATTGAACTCAGGCGAGCTGGTGTTAAATGGGATGTTGTGCGCATCACGATCTTTATCAAAACGTTGCTCCGATACTACTTCTTGCATGGCGATGACCCATGCTTTGAGTTCTTCGGGCGTCAGTTTCTCGAGCGTTTCGAGCGTATCCTCTAGTGACCCTGTAAAGGGTCGTGCATCACCGCTTTGGATAAACTCGATCTCCTGCTCAGTTAAAGGTTCGAGTTTTGCGGCGATGTTGTCTGGCAACGCGGTCGCCTCTTTCTTTTTTTCACGCGGATCAACGGTGTCGAACGGGTAGGGCGCGTCGCCAATTACATGTTCAGGCGTTTCGTTGTTATCATTAGCGAGAGCTAGTGAGTGAAAAGCTGTCGTGGCAAGAAGCAAGGCGGTGCAAGCTATTCTAAAAAACTTGTTCATCTCAATACTCCTTAGCCTTGGCCGTGGCTGCGGGCAAGCGGGTGAATGTAGTCGGGCTTTAAACCTGCCTTGCGAACGGCTATTCCTACCAGGCAAGCATTCAGTGCCGAATTGGCATTTATTACAGACAAGCGAGAGAGATCCATCATCGGCGCAAGATCGGTAATCTCGAAGCCAACAATTGTTTTCGCTGCACACACGTGGCGAATCGTTTGTGTAACGTGTTCTATGGTTAAGCCGTTTGCTTCAACGCGTCCCGCGGCAATCATTTCGGAGGGTGCGAGTGCGCTTACATCAATCGATACAAAGAACGCATCTGGCCCTCGGTCCACTTCGCGTAGCACGCGTTTGAGCACATTGTTGTAACCGCGTTCGCGAATCTCAGCCATGGTGTGGTAGCGCACGCCTTGGTTGCGTAGCCACTCAAGTGTCTCGACATTTACGTCGGGACCGCGCAATCCAACTTGCACCGTATCGGAGCCGCGCACCACGCCTTCGCTCAGTAAGCGAAATAGAGCTTGTCGGTCTGAGATTGTATGGTCGCCGATTCGTTCAGCATCGGGATGGGCGCTAAAATGAAGCAATCCGAACGAAGCATCGCCGTGGGTTAGAGCAACCCCTTTGACGTCGGGATAGAGCATCGAGGTGTCGCCGCCAACCATCATTGGTATAGCACCTGTGTTGGCCGTTTCGGCCACCATGGTGGTTACATGCTTAATGGATAATTCAGTGCTCATACGGTCAACAAAGAAGTCTCCGTAGTCCACCACCGAGAGGGCTTCAAATGGTTTGATAAGCGATTGCACATCGGCGGTGGCGATGGTATTCAACGCGCGCATCTCGTTGGGTGCTGAAGCCGCATCGCGTCGGCCACTACTCATGTCACCTGGTACGCCGATCAGCGCGACATCGACTTGTCCAGCAACCAGATCCTCCGGCCAGATCGCCACTTTGGCGCCCCCAAAAGTGGGTACGCCAGACTTTGGGTACAGGTAGCGATGTACACTGAATGGACCGGGCTCCCGCTTTAGTTCACGCAGCTCTGGCGGCGTTGTAACGGCCCTCAGAGGTTTCACACGTTCTAGTATCTGAAAGAATGCCAGATTAATCTTCAAAAACATCGCCATCGTTAAAGTCCCGAGCCCGAACAAAAAACCGATCAGAGCCCGTGTTACCGCATAACATAAGCAACTTAACTTCAACATCACTCGTTTCATTCTAATCCCTAGGTTTCTTAATTTTCAAGTAAGCAGCGACAGCATCGTGAGTGAAAAGGATGCCCTCAAAATCTCGAGAAGCTGTTGTGCTTAACGCAGCCGCATCAAAGCTCAGGGTGCGGAGCGGATCGGAATGCGCTGAGCTAGCAAATAATCTATGCAATCTGGGTTAGATCGCTCAGCAGGGAATTAAGTTACTCGCGGTATTGCGGACCTTTGGTCATGACCGCGGAGGCGGGGAGGGGGTGACATTATTGCCCTTCGCGGGGTGGCTTATTGCCCCGCGCGGGAATAACAGGGGAGCCTATCCAGAATTCCCGCCTCGGCAAGGGCTCCTGCCTTGCTCTACTCGCTGCGTCCCTGCAGCGATGGGCGGGAATGATGATGCGTTTTTTAGGCTTTAGCGGCTCGCTCTTTGGCTGCGGCAATCACTTCGTCCGCGACATTGCGTGGGCAAGGTTGATAGTGTTCAAACTCCATTGAGAACTGACCACGACCCGAAGTCATTGTGCGCAAATCACCGATATAACCAAACATCTCAGCCAATGGTACGCTTGCTTTGATTCTCACACCAGTAGGCATAAGGTCTTGCGAGCGAATCATGCCGCGACGACGATTTAAATCACCAATCACGTCACCCACGTTGTCTTCTGGTGAAAACACGTCAACTTTCATAATCGGCTCGATAACCTGGGCGCCTGCTTTTGGCAGCGTTTGTCGATAAGCACCACGAGCCGCTATTTCAAAAGCAATGGCTGACGAGTCCACGGCGTGGAAACCACCGTCCATGAGAGTAACTTTTACATCTTCGGTCGGGAAGCCAGCGAGCACGCCCTTCCCCATCGACATTTCAAAGCCTTTCTCAATGGCTGGCCAGAATTCGCGTGGCACGTTACCACCAGTCACTTTTGATTCGAACAAGAACCCACCACCTGGCTCATTCGGCTCGATAACATAATCGATCTTGCCGTATTGGCCCGATCCACCTGATTGCTTCTTGTGTGTGTAACTGTCTTCCACACGTTTCGTGATGGACTCACGATACGCAACTTGCGGCGCACCCACCGAACAATCAACACCGTGTGTACGCTTTAAAATATCCACCTTGATGTCTAAGTGCAGCTCACCCATTCCTTTAAGAATGGTTTCGCCTGACTCTTGATCCGTTTCCACAATAAACGTTGGATCTTCCGCAACCATTTTGCCCAGAGCAATACCCATCTTTTCGGTGGCTGCTTTATCTTTGGGGAAAATGGCCATCGAAATAACGGGCGCAGGAAATACCATTGGCTCAAGCGTGACAGGGTCTTTCGGATCACACAAGGTGTGTCCAGTCTGTACGTTTTTCATGCCAACAATCGCGATAATGTCACCCGCTGACGCTTTGTCTAGCTCAATACGCTCGTTCGCATGCATCTCCACCATTCGTCCAATACGTTCGGTTTTACCCGTGAACGAATTTAAAATGGTATCGCCTTTGGCAATTTTGCCTGAATAAATGCGCACGAACGTGAGCGCACCGAAGCGGTCGTCCATAATTTTGAATGCAAGCGCTTTAAACGTTTCCGCAGGGTCAACCTTGGCCACACGACCTGTTTCGTTGCCTTCTTCGTCCACAATCGGCTGAGGAATAACTTCAGTAGGGCTTGGCAAGTAGTCAACAACGCCGTTCAACACCAGTTGTACGCCTTTATTTTTGAACGCCGAACCACAGTAAGTTGGAAAGAACACCAAGTCACGAGTTCCTTTGCGAATGCACGCTTTAACCGTATCAATAGAGGGTTCTTCACCTTCTAAGTAGGCTTCAAATGCCACATCGTCTTGTTCGAGCGCGGTTTCGATCAGTTGCTGGCGATAGTCTTCAACTTTATCCACCATGTCGGCGGGTACCTCGCCCACACTGTATTTAGTGGGGTCGCCTGAGCCGTCCCAAATATAAGATTTGCGTTCCAACAAATCGACCACACCCACGAAGTCGTCCTCTATGCCAATGGGTAGCACCATCACCAATGGGTTGGCCGCCAAAACATTGCGCACCTGATCGACCACGCGATAGAAATCGGCGCCCATGCGGTCAAGCTTATTGACAAAAATCACACGCGCTACTTCAGAGTCGTTGGCATAACGCCAGTTAGTTTCAGACTGAGGCTCAACACCACCCGAACCACAAAACACCCCAATACCGCCATCGAGTACTTTAAGTGAACGGTAAACTTCGACCGTAAAGTCTACGTGTCCTGGCGTATCGATGATATTCATTCGGTGACCATTCCACTCGCAGCTAGTTGCAGCTGACTGAATGGTAATGCCGCGCTCTTGTTCCTGCTCCATGAAATCGGTAGTAGCTTGCCCGTCGTGCACCTCACCCATCTTATGAATCTTGCCGGTAAGGCTCAATATTCGCTCGGTAGTCGTGGTTTTACCCGCATCTACGTGTGCGAAGATACCAATGTTTCTGTATTTCGATAGGTCAGCCATGATGATCTCTTGGTTGTAATGTGATGAACTGTTCTGTCAGCTCTGTTGGTAAAGGAGTTAAAATTTGCGCGACTCGAAGCCGTAGCGTGCAAAGCAATTGATTGCAGCAACGTTTGTTTTCGTGCAGTTTAAAACGCAATGTGCCGAGCAACTTAAATCCGCCATCGAGCTCACGAACATAATTCTCGATCGGTGGGACTCAGCGTAAGGCTCGGCACTGAAAATTTGGGCGCGATCATACATTATCTTGCGCCTAAGGTCTAAGTTATACGCACAAAACTTAGCAAAAACTTACCGCTGTGAAATGGGGCAAATTGGGCCATTTTCAAGGCGATCGAGCGAGAGTTTAGGTTTGTAGCATAAGCACAAAGACCGCACTATCTATACCCAAAAAGGCCCCAACCTATACGAAGACGTCTTTGTGTATCAAGAAAGCGACTTTCCATCACCTATACAACAGTATGTGGGCTCAGCGCGCAGCGTAAACTCCCAAAACACCTAATGGCAATCGGTGTTTTTTGGGTATTGCGTTCAGAATTTTTGATTATTGATGTAGACCATAACTACCCAACAATGTTGGTGGGAGTGCGTTCGCACGACCTTGGTTGGATATTTGCACGTGACAAAATACTGAGCGATAGCGAGTACCAACGAGCCCTGCAGGTTTTTCAAGAGAATGGCTACGATACCAGTCAATTCAGCAAAGTTCCGCAACTTCCAGAGCATATAGGCATGGCGGGATTTCAGACTGTGGAATGAATTAGCCACGGTCGTCGAATTGGGTCAGACCTGCGCAAAAGTTCGTGTTAAATGTAATAAAAACGCTCTATACTTATTACGGCTAACAGTAGCGACTGTTATTTATTGGCCCCACATCGACGAAGTACGTTGTCAAGCGCATAGCTCAACCGTCTGTTTTGCGTCGCCAGGTGCACAGTATTAAGCAGCGGCCTGCGAGCAAGTACCATTCCGGAATATCGTGTTTTAGCGCGTCACTACGCTGGGATGGATGTTTATATTTTGTATAGGAATTAGTTATGACAACCAAAACTGGAACCGTGAAGTGGTTCAACGAAACGAAAGGCTTCGGCTTCATAGAACAAGACGGCGGCCCTGACGTTTTTGCTCACTACAGCGCCATCAACTCAGGCGGCTTTAAAACTCTCGCTGAAGGTCAAAAAGTTGAGTTTGAGGTTAAAGACGGCGAACGCGGACCACAGGCAGCGAACATCGTTGTAAAGTAGCCTGCACGTCACAAGACGTAAGATTATTAAAAGCCCCGGCAAAAAAGCCAGGGCTTTTTTTTGCCTACAGGATGTAGGTACATCGCGGTCGCATGGAT
>CAYOXK010000036.1:17626-24408 GCA_964407915.1 uncultured Gammaproteobacteria bacterium | reverse complement strand
GTGGTTCGCCTGCTAGTTTTTCAGCTGCTGCGGTTATCCCTGGCTTTAGCGAAGGCTTACAGCTGATGAAAGAAGGTGGAAAAATACGCTTACACATTCCGGCGGACATGGCATACGGCACGCGTGCCCCCGAATCGATTGGTCCGAATCAGGCACTAATTTTTGAAGTAGAGCTGATTGAAGTCAGCGAACCACCCGTTAGCAGCTCTGCATCATCGGAAAGTGCGCCAGAGTAATCGGCGTTCAATTGAATCCTGATAACACTATTAGCTAAGTAACTGCTCGCCGCTATGCCAAACTCACACGCTGCGCCTATTCTGTATTTCAGCACTTTTTGTTTTTTTTGCCAAAAAGTACTCATGTTTATGCGCCAGCAGGGCATTGAGCTCGAAACGCGCAATACGTCGGAGCGAGCGAATGCCGACGCTTTGCGTGCGGGTGGCGGAAAATCGCAAGTGCCGTGTTTGTTAATTCAAGATGGGGCTCAGACGCGTTGGCTCTATGAATCAGACGACATCATTGCTTATTTAGCGGCAAATCGACCGTAACTTAAGCTCTAAATCGTCCTGTCATTAAAGCGCCGCCGTTTTATCGGTTCCTGCTCACTCAAGAAGTAGCCAAAGTAAGTAGCCAAAGAAAAAGCCCGCAATGCGGGCTTTTTCTTTGGCTACTAGAACTGGATGGCCTAGTGCAATCTTTATTGCAGCGCGGCTAATACTCGCGCCTTAATCACATCAACCTCTCCAATGCCGTCTACTTTGACGTAGCGCGGCGCGTCTTGGGCGCCACTTTTGGCGTAATTCTGATAAAAATTAACGAGCGGTTCAGTGAGCTCATGGTACACCTCCAAACGCTTTTTCACCGTCTCTTCAGTATCGTCATCGCGCTGCACTAAGGGTTCGCCAGTCACGTCGTCATAACCGGCTCGTTGCGGAGGGTTGTAGATTACATGGTAGGTACGCCCCGATGCTAAGTGTGCTCGGCGGCCGCTCATGCGTTTAATAATTTCGGCATCATCCACGCTTATCTCCACCACGTAGTCGACGGCTATATTATGCGCTTGCATGGCTTCGGCTTGAGGAATCGTACGCGGAAAGCCATCAAGTAGGTATCCGTTAGCGCAATCGTCGGCCTGCAATCGCTCTTTAATGAGCGCAATCATAATTTCATCAGACACCAATTTGCCTGCGTCCATGATCTTCTTGGCCTGTATGCCAAGTTCAGTACCCGCCTCGACCGCAGCGCGCAACATATTGCCTGTGGAAATTTGGGGAATCGAAAACTCTTCGGTTAAGAAGGTTGCTTGCGTTCCCTTACCAGCCCCGGGGCCACCTAATAAAATCAGTCTCATTAATACCTACATACGTTATGTGCCTAACACCTGTTTAGACGGATGGGGAAATAAGCTTTTGCCCAGATTTAACCAACAGCCATCGCGCATGCGTTGGCATTATGATGGTATGTTATATTTGCTATTAATTGGTCGGAGTCAAACTGGCCGCGTAATTTAGCACAGTTTATAGCCACCTCAAAAGTCACAGGTGGTATATCCCCCTAAAATGCGTGAATGGCTAGAATAACTACGCTAAACTCGTGCGCGATCCATGCTGAACTCATTCGGTAGCTCATAATTATAAGAATACAACGTTACGATGCAAAACAATAATACGGTAGCGACGCGGTATCCTCAAGACGCGCAGTCGTTGACTCCGGGCTTAGATACAATTGATTTGACGGTGGTGCAGACTCTAGACGAGTTGTTCCGCGAGCGCGTGCGTCGCACTCCCGATGGCTTGGCCTATACGCAATTTGACGCGGCGAGCGAGGCGTGGGTTTCGCTAACGTGGGCGCAAGTCGCCACGCAGGTGGAACGCTGGCAAGTGGCGTTTCGTCGCAGTGGTTTGGTCAAAGGTGATCGCGTTGCTATCTGCTACAAGAACAGCATTGAATGGGTGCTTTTCGACCAAGCGGCGTTACGTTTGGGCTTGGTAGTGGTGCCGTTGTACACGGCCGATCGTCCCGATAATATGGCCTATGTGATTTCGCACGCGGGTGCAAAAATGGTGTTTTTTGCCAATCGGGCCAGTTGGTTATCGGTGTTAAACAGCGAGCACAAATTAAGTTGTGTTAAGCAGGCGGTAGTGATGCAAGTTGCGCCCGGGGCACAGACCGAAGCGGCTAAGCATAAAGACGTTGTGCTTTTAGACGACTGGTTGCCCGAGTACGGGGAACACTTAGAGCGCGGTGTGGCACAGGCCAACGATTTAGCCTCGATTGTCTACACCTCCGGCACGACCGGTCGACCTAAAGGGGTAATGTTAACCCATACCAATTTTTTGTCGAATGCCTACAATGGCATGCGCAGCGTTGCCGTTAGCCCCGACGATCAATTTTTGTCGTTTTTACCGTTGTCACATGCCTTAGAGCGAACCGTTGGGTATTACTGCCCCGTTATGTGCGGTGCCGCAGTGGCCTTCAATCGTTCCATCCCTCAGCTTGCACAGGATCTGGTTGCGATTCGACCAACTGTCATGGTCTCGGTGCCACGAATTTTTGAACGCATTCACAATCAGATTTACGCGGGGTTGGCGCAGATGTCGCCAATCAAGCGCGCGCTATTTAAAGCCGCCATTAATGTTGGCTGGCGCCGCTTTGAATACACTCAGGGAATCGCATCGTGGAGTCCCCGTTTGCTGTTACACCCTATATTGGATCGACTCGTCGCGAGTACTGTACGCCAAAAGTTAGGTGGGCGTATGCGCTATGTGGTAGTGGGCGGGGCGGCGCTCAAACCCGATGTATCGAAGACCTTTATCGCGCTTGGGCTGGAATTATTGCAAGGGTATGGTCTCACAGAATCGAGCCCCATCGCGAGCGTGAATACAGTTAAGGATAATCGACCTGATTCCATCGGCTTACCTCTGCACGGCGTACAGCTAAAACTTATGGCTAATGATGAGTTATGGATTAAAGGCGAGAATGTAATGCAGGGCTATTGGCGGAACGAGAAAGACACAGCCAATGTCATTGTTGAAGAGGCCGATGGTCGTTGGTTAAAGACTGGCGATCGCGCGTCTATTGATGCGCAAGGGTTTGTACGCATTGTTGGCCGCATTAAAGACATTCTCGTGTTGGCGAATGGCGAAAAAGTACCGCCAGGGGACATTGAAGCAGCCATTACAGGCGATCCTTTATTTGAGCAAGTGATGGTACTAGGAGAGGGCCGATCTTACTTAGCGGCCATAGTCGTGGTGGCCCCCGAACCTTGGCAAAGCCTCTGTGAACAATTTGGTTGGAGCGATGACGATATTAGTCGGCCCGATGTTGTGACGTTTTTGCTTGCACGAGTTAAAGCGCAAATGGGGCGCTTTCCGGGCTATGCCCGCATTCGCAAGCTATTTGCTACAACCGAAGAATGGACGGTTGAAAATGGCTTGATGACGCCTACGCTTAAAGTGAAAAGACCTCAAGTAATGGACTATTATGCGCGCGAAATTGAGGCACTGTACGCGGGCCATAACCTACATAAAGGCTAACGGCGTGAACCCTTTATCAGTGCGCTTAAGAAATGCATCTATTTGAGCTGTAGGCAAAACCATGGCTAAATTTGTACGAGGAGTTGGGGTGTTGTTGCTTGTGGCTGCAGGCATTTATTATTCACTACCCTTTGAGTCGCAAGACATGCGTAGCGAGTCGGCAGCTCTGTCGAACGAGTCGGCACCGATGCGTCCACCACCAATTGCTGACTATGCAGCAGCGCGTAAGGTGTTTTGGCGCAAACTATACAACCAGCCGTTTACAACGCTTTATTGTGGTGAGGCCCACACAAAGTTGCCCGCAAATGGTGTGAATATTGAGCACGTGTTTCCCATGGGCTGGGTGACCAACGCCATGGATTGCGGCACCCGTAATCTGTGTCGTTATAATCCTTTGTTTAATCGCATCGAGGCAGATTTGCACAATTTGTACCCAAGTAGAACCGACGTCAACGAGGCGAGAGAGAGTTTTCGCTTTGGTAATATTGCTGGCGAATCGCGTCGGTTTGGTGCAGAGTGTGATTTTGAAGTGGACGCTCGCCAACGTGTCGTTGAGCCGCGTCCCGCAGTGAGGGGTGATATTGCTCGCGCTATGTTTTACATGGTCAAGCAATACCCCGAAGCCAAGCTTGAAATATTCGCCAAGCAAAAGGCTTTGCTTAAACAATGGCATAAAGAAGACCCGCCCGATGCGGCGGAGAAGGCGCGTAACGAC
The DNA here is from genome assembly GCA_964407915.1 of uncultured Gammaproteobacteria bacterium. Taxonomy (GTDB): domain Bacteria; phylum Pseudomonadota; class Gammaproteobacteria; order Arenicellales; family Arenicellaceae; genus Arenicella. Next base: position 20,157 of record CAYOXK010000036.1, on the reverse strand, counting down.
CGTATTGAATTTTTGCAGGGTAACCGCAATCCTTTTATCGATACGCCAAACTTGCTCTAGTCGAAAGACTTGTTGGCACGTGATTCACTGATTCAACCCGCACTGCAATAAGGGATTTCAGCCTAATTTAAGTCTAAATGGGGAACTGCATATGACCAGCCTTAAAACCGTTTTATCCCGTGGCGCCCAAGGCCTAAGCTTTGTCGCCTTACTCGCGCTGAGCGCGTGCGGGGATCGCAGCTTTAACGTTACAACGCAATTTGCTTCAGCCGACGGCGTCGAACTGGGCGAAGCGGTGATTTATGAAGGGCAGCCAGTGGGCACCGTAGCAGGGATTGACGAGAGCTCGGAAGGGGTGACCGTTGAACTTGCGCTTGACCCAGAGAGCGTGACACTGTTCCACACCAAATCTGTAGTGGTCGTGAACAGTATGGAGCAGGGTTCACCGCTAGAAATTTATAATCGAACCACGAGTGACCCGATACCGCTTACCGAAGGGCAAGCATTGCAAGGCCTTAATTCGATGTTTGAGTTGGGTGCGTGGTTGGTGGGCGATGCGGTGCAGTTAGGATCGGGCACTTTGTCAGATTTGTTTGACTCGTTTACGGGCTATTTGCAAGGCGAGCAGTTTGCTGCGGATAAACAAGCGGTGGAACAGCAACTTTCGCAAGCCGCCCTCGCAGCGCAAGAAGCGGTTAAAACAGTGGAATCAGATTTAAGCGCCGCGTTGCAAGAGCTCAAAGCCTCTGAAGGTGAGATGTCTGAGGCCATTGCGAAAATGGGTGAGGAGTTGTCGCCCGTGGTGCGCGAACTCAGCGCGAGCGGTAGCGAGCTGATCCAACAACTGGAGGAGTTCGCGCGCAATGTTGAAGAACAAGCACAAGAAAATCCGCAGCTAGGACAAGATCTGGTGCAAAGTTTAGTGCAAGTTCTGGATGAACTCAATGCTCAGGTCAATGGCGAAATTACCGTAGAAACTGAAGAGGGCGCGCAGACCTATGACCTCGAGTCAGAGGCTGCAGGAGGCTCTGCTGCGGGAGGCTCTTTAGAAGGTACAGCTGAAGGCTCTTCAGAAGGTACAGCTGAAGGCTCTTCAGAAGGAACAGCTGAAGGCCCTAAGAACCGCTGAAGGCTCCCGAGACACAAACGGCTAACTAAGTTGGAAGGCTTTGGTTGGGCTTAGGCTTGCGCGCGATGGATTACGCTTGAGACTTTGCCCACGTGTCGCGCAAGCTCACCGTTCGATTCATCACAATCTTAGCGTCTGCGAGCGCGGTGTCTTGCTCGTCAAAGCAAAAATAGCCTACTCGCTCGAATTGAAAACGATCGTTTAGGTCAGCGCGCAAAATACTGGGTTCAATTTTGGCATCGGCATAGACCGTGAGTGATTCGGGGTTGAGATGAGCGGTAAAGTCGTCTGCCGCCGCCGGATTTGGATGCGTGAACAAGCGATCATACACGCGCACCTCAGCACTAATTGCCTGATCTGCATTAACCCAGTGAATAATGCCTTTGATCTTTCGACCATCAGCGGTCTTACCACGAGCCGATAGTGGGTCATAGCTACAGTGCAGCGCCACCACACGCCCGTGCTGGTCGGTGATCACTTCATTGCAAGTGATCGCATAGCCATAGCGCAGTCGCACCTCACGATTGGGGGCAAGTCTGAAATAGTCGGCCGGTGGTTCAAGCATGAAATCTTCGCGCTCGATATACACTTCACGGCCGAACGACAGAGTACGCGTGCCCAACTCAACTTGCTGCGGGTGGTTGGCCACCTCAAACTCCTCGGTCTGATTCTCAGGATAGTTTGTGATCACTACTTTTATAGGATCAAGTACACCAAAGATGCGTTTCGCGCTAGCTTCAAGATCGTGTCGAATCGCGTTTTCAAGCACGACCATATCGATCGTGCTGTCTTTTTTGGTGACGCCTATTTCTGCGCAATAGTCGCGTATCGATTGCGGCGTATAACCGCGGCGCTTTAGGCCAACAAGGGTGGTCATGCGCGGATCATCCCAACCGCTTACATACCCCTCGCTGACCAACTGAATGAGCTTGCGTTTGCTGGCCATTGAGTACTCAAGGTTGGACCGCCCAAACTCGATTTGCCGAGGTAAGGTTTTGCCAGTTTCACCCGCGAGAGTTTGCTTGATACTAATGTTGGCCAACACCCAGTTGTACAACTCTCGGTTATCTTGAAACTCTAAAGTACATAGGGAATGGGTAATCCCTTCCAGGGCGTCAGAGATGCAGTGAGCGAAGTCGTACATCGGATAGATACACCATTTATCACCCGCTCGGTAATGGTGGGCAAAGCGGATGCGATATAAGATCGGATCGCGCATGACAATATTTGGCGAACTCATGTCGATCTTAGCCCGCAGCGTGTACTGCCCTTCGGAAAACTCTCCTGCGCGCATGCGTTCAAACAGCGCGCGATTGTCGGCCGGCGCGCGCGCACGACTCGGACTATTCTTGCCAGCCTCAGTCAGCGTGCCGCGGTACTCGCGCATCTGCTCGGCATTGAG
>CAYOXK010000036.1:0-17616 GCA_964407915.1 uncultured Gammaproteobacteria bacterium | reverse complement strand
GAGGTCGTCTACATAAGCCAAGCCTTTGTCGATCAGCTCTAACGCAAAGCCATAAAAATAGTCGTAATAGTCGCTGGCATAACACAACTTGTCCCACTCAAACCCCAACCACTGCACGCTGGTTCGAATCGACTCCATGTATTCAGCGGATTCTTTTTCGGGGTTGGTGTCGTCAAAGCGCAAGTTGCAGCGCCCACCCAGTTCTTGCGCCAAACCAAAGTTCAAGCAGATCGATTTGGCGTGCCCTAAATGCAGGTATCCATTCGGTTCGGGTGGGAAACGGGTGTATACCTCATGGTACTGACCATTACGTACATCGTTGCTGACAATACTTTTAATAAAGTGGTTGGGTGCTGCTTTTGTTTTGCTCATTGACGTTGTTGGTACTCAAGCTGATTCTTGCGTGGATTAGGCAGCGCCCTTTAGTTTCGAGCAGTCTAGAACAGTTTCGAACAGTCTAGAACAGCGGTTCTAGTGTCTAGACCAACCGGCGTAGATATGACTCGTACTCTCGCTATTGCCCAGGGCACTTCGGCAATGCTTGCTGTTTATTGGCTTAACAACCAAAAATCATTGTTTAACACGGCGCGCATTATAAAACCTCTTGTGTTCACATAACAGCAAGAGTTAACGATACCGGCTGGGTTAATAGCTCTTGATTCCCACCTAACCCCCCCCTTGGTGTCGACAGGGCGGGCAGTATCAGCCGCGTTTAGTTCAGATGGAATGTACTGTAGGGCATTCCTTTGAATTGTGCCGACGTTCTGTCTTTTGCTCTGAGCTTACACTAACGCGTAGTCTGAAGCATTAATCGATGCCTGCGCTCAGGCACCTATTTCGCTCTGAACCAATGATCTCTAAGCACATCCTGAACAATTGCGTTAAGACTCAATTGGAACTTCATTCACTTTAACAATATCAGTTATAGTAAGCATCCGCAGATTCAGGGGTGACTCGTAACGAGCGCTCCGTATAATTTGCCCACTCTACAATTGCCAAACGCTTTGAACCAGGAGCAAGCACATGATTATCAGTGTTCCCAAGGAATCCTATAAAGGTGAGCGCCGCGTCGCCCTCACGCCCGAATCAGCTCAACAAATTCAAAAACTCGGACATACGCTCAGAGTCGAAGCAGGGGCCGGTAAAGAAGCCGAATTTAGCGATGCTGATTACACCGCGGCGGGGGTTACCGTGGTGTCGAGTGACGAAGTGTGGAAAAACACCGACATCATAATGAAGGTGCGCGGAGTGTCGGCCGCGGAGGCGGCTAAGTTAACCGCAGGGCAAACGCTGATCAGTTTCTTCTGGCCTGCGCAAAATGAAGCCTTGTTGGCGCAATTAGCCAAAGCCAAAGTCAATGTTATTGCCATGGATTGCGTCCCTCGGTTGTCGCGTTCGCAAAAAATGGATGCCTTGAGTTCAATGGCCAATATCGGCGGATACCGTGCGGTGGTGGAAGCAGCCAATCAATTTGGTCGCTTTTTTACCGGACAAGTGACCGCGGCTGGTAAGGTGCCGCCCGCCAAAGTATTAATTATTGGTGCCGGTGTCGCAGGTCTGGCAGCCATTGGGGCCGCGAAAAGCATGGGCGCAATTGTGCGCGCGTTTGATACTCGGCTTGAAGCCAAGGAGCAAGTAGAAAGTTTGGGCGGTGAGTTTTTGGTGCTCGATTTTGAAGAGGATGGTTCAGGCGAGGGCGGCTACGCCAAAACCATGAGCAAGGAGTTTATTGATGCAGAAATGGCGATGTTCCGAGAGCAAGCCAAAGAAGTTGACATCATTATCACTACGGCGTTAATTCCTGGCCGTCCTGCGCCTGAGTTAATCACCAAAGATATGGTGGAGAGCATGCGATCAGGTAGCGTGATTGTCGATTTAGCCGCGGAACAGGGCGGTAATTGTAAGCTGTCTAAAGCCGACAAAATTGTTACCCATAAAGGCGTGAAAATTATCGGCTACACCGATCTGCCGAGTCGCCTCGCCACGCAGTCGTCGCAACTCTACAGCACTAATTTGCGACATATGTTAACGGATTTAACGCCGGATAAAGACGGCCAACTTAACATCAATATGGAGGACGCCGTTATTCGCGGCGCTACCGCTGCGCATCTCGGCGAAGTGACGTGGCCGGCCCCAGCTCCCAAGCTCTCTGCGGCACCCGCTAAACCGACCGCTGCGGCACCCGCACCAGCGGCTAAAGCCAGCATGAGCGCGGCCACTAAAGCCAAGATGAGCTTGTTGGCGTTTGCGTTGGCCATTGTGGCCTTATTAGGGGTTGGCTCCGTTGCGCCCCCTGATTTTATGAGCCACTTTACGGTGTTTGTCTTGGCTTGCTTTATTGGTTATCAAGTGATCTGGAGTGTTACTCCCGCTTTGCATACACCCTTAATGAGCGTTACCAATGCCATTAGCGGCATTATTGTGGTGGGTGCACTGCTGCAAATTTCATCCTCGTCTAGTGCCGTCGTTGTTTTGGCATTTATCGCGATCCTGATCGCGTCCATCAACATTGCGGGTGGCTTTTTAGTGACGCAGCGCATGTTGAAAATGTTTAATAAAGGTTAGGGGTTAGGTCATGATGTTAGACACACTTTCGAGCGGTACCGTTACGGCCGCCTATATTGTCTCGGCTATTCTATTTATTTTGAGTTTATCTGGGTTGAGTAACCAAGAGACCTCACGTCGCGGCAACTGGTATGGCATCGTTGGCATGACCATTGCCATTGTTGCCACTATCCTTAATCCTGCAGTAACCAGTTATGTCTGGCTTCTAACCGCGATGGTGATTGGCGGTGCGATTGGTGCGCGATTTGCTGCTAAGGTTGAAATGACCCAAATGCCCGAACTCGTCGCTATTTTGCACAGTTTTGTGGGTATGGCGGCGGTGTTGGTCGGCTTTGCTAGCTACTTTGATCCAACCAGCGCGCATATTGGCGCGGCCAAGACCATCCACAATGTGGAAATATATTTGGGTATTTTGATTGGCGCCGTAACGTTTACGGGTTCAGTGGTGGCGTTTGGTAAGCTCAGCGGCCGAATTGGTAGCAAGCCGTTAATTTTGCCCGCACGGCATTTTTTAAATTTAGGCATTTTAATTGCGTGTATTGTTATTGGTAACTGGTTTTTGGGCGCAGACCACTCTGCAGGCACCGTAGCGTTGTTGCTTATGACGCTGCTGGCGTTTGCATTTGGAGTGCATATGGTGATGGCCATTGGCGGTGCCGATATGCCTGTGGTGATCTCTATGCTCAACAGTTATTCTGGATGGGCTGCGGCGGCTACGGGCTTCATGTTGTCTAACGACTTACTGATTATTGTAGGTGCATTGGTGGGTAGTTCTGGCGCCATCTTGAGCTATATCATGTGCCGCGCCATGAACCGCAATTTTGTTAGCGTAATCATGGGTGGCTTTGGCACCACCGCTGGCGGTGCCAGCGACGAGGGCGAGCAGGGCGATGTGGTGGCTATTTTGGCCGACGAAGTGGCGCAGTTATGTGCCGATGCCAATGAGGTCGTGATTGTGCCGGGCTATGGCATGGCGGTGGCGAACGCACAGCATCCCGTGTCTGATCTAACTAAAATGTTAAAAGCGCGTAACGTGAATGTGCGTTTTGCTATACATCCAGTGGCGGGGCGCATGCCGGGCCATATGAATGTATTGCTGGCCGAGGCCAACGTTCCCTATGATCTAGTGCTCGAAATGGATGAAATAAACGAGGAGCTGGACAAAGTCGATGTGGTGATCGTGATTGGCGCCAATGATATTGTGAATCCAGCGGCGTTAGAAAACCCCAATAGTCCCATCGCTGGAATGCCCGTATTGGAAGTGTGGAACGCCAAAACCGTGATTGTGTCTAAACGCAGCATGGCGACGGGCTACGCTGGTGTCGAAAACCCATTGTTCTTTAAAGATAATACGCGCATGTTATTCGGCGACGCCAAAGAGAGCGTTGACGCAATTCGACAAGCCTTATCGACGCTGTAAGTTGCTGAGGCGCAGCGCGCCAAGTGTCCGATATTGCGATAGGCGACTAGCCAGCACCTAAAACGGGTCGCTGGCTGGCGTGTTGTTCGTTTACCAAGGCTGACTGAGGCAAACAAAACGTTCACGCCTATCGTCAGTTTAGCTGGCGAGGGCTGTAGTCTTAGCGCTCGGTCTGCATCGCTCACGCTCATATAGAGATCTATTGTCACATCTAACTATGCCCACATCGGTTGCCCCATTGGATCATCGGTTTTGTGTTGCGCCCATGTTGGACTGCACGGATCGCCACTCGCGCTATCTGTTCCGTTTGATTTCCCATCGTGCCGTGTTGTACACCGAAATGGTGACCACTGGCGCACTATTGCACGGTGACGTAGCGCGTTTTCTGCATTTTAATACGGCCGAGCACCCATTGGCGCTGCAGCTAGGCGGCAGTGATCCCGCCGCGATGGCGCAGTGCGCAGAGCTGGCGCAAGCCTGGTACTACGATGAAGTGAACATTAATGTTGGTTGCCCCAGTGATCGTGTGCAGTCGGGCGCATTTGGCGCCTGCTTGATGCAGTCGCCTGCGCTGGTAGCAGAGAATGTGCGAGCTATGCGTGCCGTAACCGATATTCCCGTCACTATTAAATGCCGAATTGGCGTGGATGAGCAAGAGCCGCGCGTGGCGCTGTGGGCGCTAGTCGAGGCCAGCGCGGCGGCAGGGTGCAGCACATTTATCGTGCATGCCCGTAAGGCTTGGTTGAAAGGTCTTAGCCCGAAACAAAATCGCGATGTACCGCCCTTAGATTACGAGCTCGTTTACCAACTTAAACGGGATTTCCCCGAATTAACCATTGTGCTTAACGGCGGCATTTCGAGCATTGCGCAAGCGCAGACGCACTTGGCTCAAGTAGATGGCGTTATGATGGGGCGCGAAGCCTACGCTAACCCCTATGTATTGTGTGATGTTGACCACCTGCTATACGCCCACGCGCCCCCAGCAGCTACCCGCGATCAAGTCTTTCGCGACTATCTAGCTTATGCGCAAATGCAGTGCCAGCAGGGTGTACGCATCAATCACCTCACACGTCATGCGTTCGGATTGTTTCATGGACAACCGCGTGCGCGTATATGGCGCCGTTATCTAAGTGACCATGCGCACTTACCCGACGCCGACTTTCATGTATTGCAGGATGCATACGAGGCGATGCTCGCTTAGGTTTGAGCCCGACTATCTGGCTTTGTTAAGGTTGATTAATCTGCCATTCAGCTAAATGGCTTACACTAAGACGTAACTGGATTCATTTAAAAAGGATTTTGCTCTGCATGTGCGTCGCACCGCGCCATCTTTGCGCAGAGCGTGTTAGTTAACGAGGGTGCAGAGGAGCAATAGGCATCACATGATTTTAGTGCGCTGGATTCTAGGCCTTATTTTAACGCTGGCGATTGTGCTCACTCTCGCCGTTGTTTTTTTACCTAGCTGGTTTAATCCTAACGACTATCGGCACGATCTCGAAATACAGATGGGCAAAGTTACTGGTCGTGACATTGCGCTAGAAGGAGACTTGCAGCTGTCGGTTTTCCCTTGGCTCGGTGTGCGCACGCAGGCGCTTACAATCAGTCAGCCCACGGCGATCGGGGGTGACTTTGTGCAGATCGAAACAGCGGAGCTGCGCTTAAAATTATTACCCCTATTCAGTCAGCGCGTGGAACTCGATACAGTGCGTGTAGACGGAGCGCGCGTTCACTTTATCACAGTAAATGACGAGCTTAACAGCTTGTTCGTCGAAGCACCCGCAAGCGCGGAATCTCGAGAGCAAGCGGATCCTTCGTTGCTCGACGCGCCTAGCGATGCAGGAACTGCTGATGCTGCGGGGCAGAACTTCAATACCACTGGCGTTGTGTTGCAGGGCGTCAGTATTCGTAACGCAACCCTTCTGTACGAGGATCGCAGTACTGGATCAGGCGAAGCGCAAATAACGCAAGTAAACGACTTTAATGGCACGCTTGGTCGGGTAGAAGCGGGCACTTTTGCGGCATTCGCGCTGCAAGGCACACTGGCTAATAGCGCTGAGGGAGCGGCTGACGAAAGGGGCGAACCGATGATGTTTGCGGTGGACGGTGAAGTGGCGTTCACGCCAGCCAGTGAGCTCGATGGCCTTTCTAAAGGTGGCGCCCTCAATACGCGCGATGTGACGGTTACATTGAATACGACCGAACAGCAAATTACGGCCGAACTTGCGCAGGCCACACTAAAAGATCTGCAACAACTTGAAGTGCTCGATACTGAGCTAGAGCTGACTGCCGAGTGGTTGGCGCAGCCACTGCAGCTCGCCGTGCCAACGCTGAGCTATCAGCTTGAAAAAGATGAACTTAAAGTCAAGGCCTCTAGCTTGGTGTTGGCTAATTCGCGTGTACAGATTAGCAATCTGACGGTCGCTAAACTAATTGAAAGCCCCAGCTATACGTTTAAATTGGATATGCCCAGTCATTCGCTGGCACAAACGCTCGATGCTTTAGACTTTGATTACCAAGCTAACAATCCGCGAGCATTGCAGAGTGTGGCAGCGCAGGCCGAGGTGAGTGGTGGTAACGATCGGGTCAATTTCACCCAAGGTGTGATTAACTTAGATGCAACTAAGGCCAGCTTCGGGGGCCAAGTACGCAATTTTGCCGACCCCGTAATTGACCTCAAGCTGGATCTCGACACCATCGATCTAGACGACTATTTGCCGCGTTCTGAAGAAAGCCGCGAGGCCGAGGCCGGACAATCATTGGCGGCCAGCTTGGCTGTGCCGATGGCCGCGTTTGAGGGCTTTATGGCGGATGCCTTGCTGAGCGCGCAAAGTGTGACTTCAGGGGGCGTGCAGCTAACCGACGTGCGTGTGGCCGTTAAGTCAGACAAAGCGAAAGTAGTGATTACCCCTTCAGCCAATTTGTATGAGGGTAAATTGTTGGGTGATATTGCCTATGGCGAGGAAGCAGGTGTGCCTACTTTACGCATCAATAACGAAATCGATCTTGTCAGTTTGGGCGAATTGCTTACCAGCGCTGATATCACCGACCAACTCACCGGCCTCGGTTCCTTGGTGGTTGATTTGATCATTACTGAGCGCAACGGCAAACAGTATAACGAAGGTACCATTAAGCTGTTTGCCAAAAACGGCGCTTTAAAAGGGGTAGACGTTAAACAAGTGTTGGATACCACGTATGCGCAGTACCAAAGTTTGCGCCGCAAGCTCAAAGACGAAGAGCCAGCGCCCGCAAATACCTCTGCCCAGAGTCAGGCTGCGGGTCAGCCTACGGCGGAGGGAGCGCAAGGCACGGCGAGCCCCGCGGGCTTAGAAGATTTACTACGCCCCCTGCCTGAGCAGCCGGTAGAGGGCGTCGGCCAAGCTCAGGACGCCACAGGATTTGCTGAGTTGCTCGGCACCTTCAATGTGAAGGATTTTCGAATTACCAATACTGACTTTAGCCTAAAAGCACCGCTCTTTCGTATTTCGGGCGCGGGAGACATTGACCTTGCCACCGAACAGCTCGATTACACCGTAAACATTGCTGTCGTGAACAGCACCGCAGGGCAGGGCGGAGAAGCACTTGAAAAGCTTAAAGGTATTACGCTGCCAGTGCGTTTTTCGGGCGCATTGTTGGCACCGCGATTCTCGGTCGACACTAAAATGCTCTACCGCTCTTTATTAAAACAAGAGCTCGACGAGAAAAAGGGCGAATACTTACAGGATAAATTGGGCATCGAAGGCGCGGAAAATCTCTCCACCAAAGAAACGCTCAAGCAAGCATTACTCGAGAAGCTACTGAACCCTGACCGAGACAAGGAGCGCGACCCATCGCAGAATACGCGCGAACGGCCTATGCAGACTCAACCTCCGGCAGCGGACAACGAGCAAGGCGATTCGACCTCAACCTCAGACCCCAGACCATCGCTCGAACGGCCGATGCAAGAGCGTACTCCCGAGATCGACACTCAATCGCCGCCTACGCCAGCGGAGCCGCACAATACCGACCCCGCCGCCGAACAACCTTTGGATAAAGACGCGCTGAAACAAGAGCTCGGCAAAAAGTTGCTAGACGAGATATTTAAGTAAGGGCTGTGTTCTGAGCTTCGCGCGTGTAGAATTGCGCGGTGACGCGTTAAACCGCTTTCGCCACCGCGCTGTCTCACGTTCCGTCTTGCGACCGAGCGTGAGAGGCTAAAACCATCCATCATTTACAAGTCTACTTAAAAGTCTACTCATGTCTGATTCACCCAAACCACTGAATAAATACAGCTCGACCATTACTCAACCCAAATCTCAAGGCGCCGGCCAAGCCATGTTGTATGGCACGGGCCTAACGCGTGCTGATATGCAAAAAGCACAAGTGGGGATTGCCAGCGTATGGTGGGAGGGCAACACCTGCAATATGCACCTTAATGATCTTGCCGCGCATGTTAAAGAAGGTGTTCAAGACGCTGGTTTGGTGGGGCTGCGCTTTAATACGATTGGCGTGAGCGATGGTACGACTAACGGCACCAGCGGCATGGCTTATTCGTTGCAGTCACGGGATATTATTGCGGATTCAATCGAGACGGTGGTCGCTGCACAGTTTTACGACGGTCTGATTGCGATTCCTGGGTGCGATAAAAATATGCCTGGCTGTGTGATGGCGATGGCGCGGCTCAACCGTCCGTCCATTATGGTGTATGGAGGCTCGATCAAACCGGGTCACCATAATGGTGCGAAGCTGGATATTATCTCGGCTTTTCAAGCGTACGGGCAATTTATCGTTGAAGCGATTACTGACGACGAGCGCCAACAGATCATCGAGAAATCTTGCCCTGGCGCGGGCGCGTGTGGCGGTATGTATACCGCCAATACTATGGCAAGCGCGATCGAGGCGATGGGCATGAGTTTGCCTTACAGCGCGTCAGCCCCAGCGGTTGATCCCGAAAAAGTCGATGAATGTAAACGGGCGGGTGCCGCGCTAAAGCATTTATTAGAAATAGATTTAAAGCCACGCGACATCATGACGCGCGAGGCATTTGAAAATGCCATGGTCGTGATCACTGCACTAGGTGGTTCAACGAATGCGGTGTTGCATTTGATCGCGATGGCTCGCGCGCTCGACATTGATCTCACGTTGGATGATTTTCAGGCGGTGAGTGACCGTGTGCCGTTCTTAGCTGACCTTAAGCCAAGTGGGCAGTACGTAATGCAAGATCTGCATAATATCGGCGGTACGCCGGCCGTAATGAAATATCTCTTGGAGCACGGCTTGCTCAATGGTGACTGTATGACCGTCACGGGCAAAACCCTCGCCGAGAATCTCGCGGCGGTGCCGGGGTTGAGCGCAGGTCAAGATATAATTAAACCGATTGACCAGCCAATTAAGCGCTCGGGCCACATACAAATACTCAAAGGTAATTTAGCGCCGGGTGGCGCGGTTGCCAAAGTGACGGGTAAAGAAGGCGAAAAATTTGTGGGGCCCGCGAAGGTGTTTAATGGCGAAGCGGCCATGATTGCGGCGCTGGAAGCAGGACGAATTGCGCGTGGCGACGTGCTGATCATTCGCTACGAGGGCCCCAAAGGAGGGCCAGGTATGCCGGAAATGCTCAAACCGACTTCGGCCATAATGGGCGCTGGTCTTGGTGAGCATGTAGCCATGATTACGGATGGGCGCTTTTCGGGCGGCTCGCACGGATTTATTGTTGGGCATGTGGTGCCCGAGGCACAAGAGGGTGGGCCAATCGCTTTAGTGCAGGATGGCGATATGATTACGCTCGATGCCATCAATAATACGATCGAGGTAGCGCAAGACGATGCAACCTTGGCCGCGCGACGTCAGCACTGGGTTGCTCCTGAACTAAAAGCCCGCAAAGGAACCCTGTTTAAATACATTCGTAACGTGAGTGATGCCTCAAAAGGGTGTGTCACAGACGAATAACTCCGCGCTTAGAGCGTGCGGGTTTGCTGTGTTACTGGCGTCGGTGGTTGATGATAGGATTTAAAGGCCTTTAGCCGTACAGTGATGGCATGACTGAACTGCATTTTCGTCCGCTCGCTGACCGACTCCGCCCCCGCTCCTTGAACGAGGTGGTGGGTCAGCAACACCTGTTGGCCGCCGGTAAACCGCTACACAGTGCGCTGACGCACGGCAAATTGCATTCCATGGTGTTGTGGGGGCCGCCAGGCACTGGCAAAACGACCTTAGCCAAATTGCTCGCGGCACATAGTAATGCGCATTTTGTGGCGTTGTCGGCGGTGTTGTCAGGAGTTAAGGATATTCGTGAGGCGGTGGCCACGGCCGCAGCTTCACAAGCAGCGGGCCAACCGCAACAGACAGTTTTGTTTGTTGACGAAGTGCATCGTTTTAACAAAGCCCAGCAGGACGCGTTTCTGCCGCATATTGAAAACGGCACTATTTTGTTCGTGGGTGCCACAACCGAAAACCCCTCGTTTGAATTAAATAACGCGCTATTGTCGCGCCTACGGGTGTACGTACTTAAGTCACTCGTATCCTCTGATTTAGAGCAGTTGCTCGAACGCGCGATGAGCTCCGAGCAAGGCTTGGCTGAGTTTACGCTGGAGACGAAAGCCAGACAGGCATTGGTAAAGGCCGCGGATGGCGATGCCCGACGATTATTAACGCTGCTTGAAATTGCCAGCGATCTTGCGAGTGAGCATCGCATTAGCGCAGCGTTAGTGGATGAGGTCATTGCCGGTGGCAATCTTCGGCGTTTCGATAAAGGTGGTGACGCGTTTTACGAACAGATTTCGGCCTTGCATAAATCGGTACGCGGTTCGGACCCCGACGCGGCATTGTACTGGTTGTGTAGAATGCTTGACGGTGGGTGTGATCCACGGTATCTGGCGCGCCGTTTGTTGCGAATGGCCTCGGAAGATATCGGCAATGCCGACCCACGGGCACTCGAAATTACCCTCAATGCGTGCCAGGTGCAGGAGCGATTAGGCAGTCCCGAAGGCGAACTCGCGTTGGCGCAAGCGGTGGTATATCTGAGTGTTGCGGCTAAAAGTAATGCGGTCTATCGGGCCTTCAAACAAGCGATGGCGTTGGCTGAATCAAGTGGCTCTTTGGACGTTCCCCTACATCTGCGCAACGCCCCAACCGCGCTCATGGGAGATTTAGATTACGGTAAACACTATCGCTATGCGCATGATGAAGCCGACGGTTTTGCCGCAGGCGAAACGTATTTGCCGAGGGAGATTCAAGCGCAACTCACTTCGCAGGCACTGTATCAGCCTGTTGAGCGTGGCATGGAAATCAAGATCAAAGAGAAGCTGGATCACCTGCGCGAGCTGAACGCTAAAGCTCGTTCTTAAGTTCGGTCTTGGTCCCCGATACATTCGAGCAGGTCTGACATACACCGTGTATTTCTACCATCTGAGCGTGCTGCACGAACCCGAGCTGTTCCGCTTGGTTGTCGAGCGCCTGTGCGACGGCGTCGCTGTGTATTTCAGCCGTATGACCACAATGCGCACAGATATAAAACTGCCCCTGATGATTGGCGGCCGGCGACGGGCACCCTATGTAGGCGTTCATTGACTCTAAGCGGTGTATGAGGTTTGCCGACACCAGAAACTCGAGTGCTCTGTAAGCCGTAGGTGGGGCGGGTTTATGCCCCGAGGCTTGGAGTTCTTGCAAAATGTCATAAGCACCGATGGGGTTATGCGAGCCCCAAATAATCCCCAACACTTGACGTCGTAAGGCGGTGAACTTGAGCCCTTTGCGAGCACACTCACGCTCTGCGGCTGCAATGGCGTCGCGTTGGCAACGGTCGTGATCGTGCTGTTCTCGAAAAGGCGAAATTATGTGAGTTTTAGCCATGGCTTATCGCGCTTGATAGTCTAAGTTGGCACAGTATTGTTGCAGTTGTTTAGACTGAGGATCGCTTAAGTACCAACTCAAACACCGATTTTTCTGCAGCTTACCAAAAATGCGCACTAAGCCGCGTTGTTGGCCCAAGCTGACTTTGGTGCGTTCCGCCGCGGCTTTCTCGTTGAAGGAGCCGTATACAAAGTAGGTCCAAAAGCGATTGTTGGTGATTGACTGAAACTGGTGCAACCTAGCGTCGTTGGCAAGGGGGAGTCGCTGTAAATAACTTACAACTGCGTCTGGCTCGTCAAAGCTCGCCAGTTGAATGGTGAAATGATTGGGGTCTTGTGCAAACAACCAATCATGGTGAATCTGCGCTTCGCGCTCTGAAAGCGGGCTAAATGGATTAGGCGGAACACTCGTAGCGCGATCGTTGGAAGGGGTGTTGGCCGAGGCGGTGACTGTGGGGGCCGCAGCTGGAGTGCGGACAGTACTGGCGGCGCGATTTTCGAGTGCGTCAAGTTCAGAGGTTTTAACCCACGCCTTAAAGCGACTTGGAGATGTAACACGATACCAGTCCTTGCGTTTGCCTAAGATCGCCACCGCTTCCTTGTTCTTGAAGCGATCAAGAGTGGTTTCTTTAGCAACGATGGGCACCGAACGCGCGTTGACTCGACGCCCTTTGATGGTACCGATGGTGTCGGTCACGTCTAGATAGTCCTCGTGTACCCACACTGGAAAGCCCTCACTGTGGGTGACGATAGTCCACTGCGCATCGCGCTTCACCACAGTGAGTAAATGTATGTCCCGCGTAGGGCCGATCAGCACACTGCGCACTCCTGGGTTACTGTAAAGCGCTAGGCTGCGCGGCGTGCCCGAGCTGGCCGTGGGCGTTGGAGTGGGTGCACTAAAGCCCTCTCTCACTGTGGCCGTACTCGCCACGGGTTCTGATTGGCGGCGAGACTCCTCGCGCGTTGTTTGATTATTTGCGCTGGATTGGGTTGTTGAGGTTGATCTAGCGGGTGACGTTGGCGCAGCGGCGCTGGGATTGGTTGATTGCGGTGATGCATTGGCGAGCTTTGAGAAACGAGACTCGTTTGCTGTGCTACCTGGATTATTGGTGTTTTGGGTTTGGCCTGTGGTGGGCGCCGCTGATTGGTTAGCGAGCGCTCTGTCGCCTGAGGGCTCTCTATTGGCTGAGGGCTCTTCATCCGCTAAAGGCTCTCTATTGGCTAAAGGCTCTTCATTAGCTGAGGGCTCTCTGTTGGCTAAAGGCTCTTCATTAGCTGAAGGCTCTGTAACTCGTTGTGTTTCGGCGGGGATGTCGGTGGGCGTAACGCGCGACACAAAATTCGGTTCCCGAGTGGCGGTTTCTTGTGTGGCCTTTGGTTCAGTGCGTGCTGGCTGTTGAGCCAACTCGCGAGCAGCCGATGGTTGTGACTCTTTCGCCTCAGACTCAGTTTGCTCGCGCGCTAGCTGCGCTGCTTTACGTTCGCCTTGTGCCACTAAGGTCGCCAGATTGTCGTCCCAGCCTAGTTCGGCCAGAATGGCCGCTGATTTTGGTTCGCCGTTGGCGGTTGCGCGCTCAAACCATTTGCGCGCTTCGCCTTCGCTTTGTTCAAGCCCAATACCAAGATAATATGCGCGCCCGATATTAAACTGAGCGAGTGGGTGATCTTGTTCCGCCGCCTGCAACCACCATTTAATGGCCTCGTTTTCGTTTTTACGTACCCCTTGGCCTAGCAAATACTGGTGGCCTAAATTGTACTGCGCAAGCACATGCCCTTGCCGAGCCGCTTGTTTGTACCAATACACGGCTTGTTCAAAATCGGGTTCGTTGAACTGACTATTCGTAAACAAAACGCCGACTTTAAATTGCGCGTCGCGGTCGCCTTCGTAAGCTTCGAGCATCCAATGGTCTAACTCTTTCTTAAATGCGGCTTCGAGGTCAGGCTCATTCGTGGCCATATTGAATTCGGTTTGCCCCAGCGCCAAATTGTTGGGTAAACACCATTGCAGAACTAGCGCGAACAACAGCCCTATTACGCGCATAGCGGTTGTGTCATGCCGATCTATTGTGTGGGAAAGACCCGAGATTTGCTTCATCGTGGCTTGGGGGTTATCCGTTCTGTGGTTACGCTGCGAAAGGGCTAACACGGTCATGGCAAATGCTAAAGTGTAGTGGCGAGCAGAAAAATTTGCGAGGTTTGAGTCTATCACTAAATGAGACCAAAGCCGTTTTTTGGACTAAACACAAAAATTTATGCGACTAATTTAAAAAAATAAAGAATTAGCCGCTCGAACCACTTGCGTGAAAATCCTTTACACATTATCTTAGGGTTCTGCGTAAATCAAACCACTACATATAGTGTTTTGCATCGCTTATGTGTCTTCTTGGTGCGGCCGTTAATGCTAGATGTCACTGTTTCTGTTAGCAATTTTAAATTGACTGAATCGGACTCGTTCCTAACGGCTAATATAGAACAGCATTGCATCGGTGTTTAAGTAGCAGGGGGCAAGCGGGCGCTAAAAAAGTAGTGAGTAAAGGTTGAGCCAGCGCATTTCTCGGGCTACGGCGTTAAGGGTTGCTGACTAGTGCGTTAAACACGTCGATTCAAAGCAAACAATTTCGCACCACTAACACGGACAGCTAGCATCGCCTTATGTCCCGTGTTTAAGAAGATGCATAACTAAATTAAAACGGTTGGCGAAGCCCGCGAACACGCTATGCGCTTTTGCAGTTCTCGTTCATGACCGCCACTATATTTTAAGAACACATTTAGACAAAACAAACAACACGCACTTCAGGGCGACGCACTGCGTCCGCTGGGGGCATCCAATTAAAAAAGACAGAATTACCAGAAGAGGAACCGAGATGGCTAAAGCCGTTAACAAGACCACCAAATCCCCAACCAGTACAGTGACCGAAACCTCCCCAGTGTTACTCGATTCGGGACGCGGCGGCGAGAAGAAGCTGCAAAGAATGGCGTTACAGACGACCTCTGCTGACATCTGGGACAAAAAGTATCGTTTAAAAGACAAAGCGGGCAATGCCGTTGATGAAACAACGCAAGACACCATCGAGCGTGTTGCATCCGCCCTGTCGGCTGTAGAAAAAACCGCAGCGTTGCAGGCACATTGGTATAAGCGATTTGTGTGGGCGCTGGATCACGGCGCCTTACCTGCGGGCCGGATTATTTCTAATGCGGGCGCGCAAGCCTACAAGCCTGCCACGTCCACGATTAATTGCACGGTGTCTGGGACCATTACAGACTCCATGGACGATATTCTAAACAAGAACCACGAAGCCGGTATGACGCTTAAAGCGGGCTGCGGAATCGGTTATGAGTTTTCGACCTTACGGCCGAAAGGTGCCTATGTGTCAGGGGCTGGAGCGTATACCTCTGGGCCTTTGTCGTTTATGGATATATTCGACAAAATGTGCTTCACCGTGTCGTCAGCCGGGGGGCGCAGAGGAGCTCAAATGGCCACTTTTGATGTGAGCCACCCCGACGTTTTAGAGTTTATTCGAGCGAAACGCGAGGATGGCCGATTGCGGCAGTTCAACTTGTCGTTGTTGATTACGTCTGAATTTATAGAAGCGGTTCGCAACAACGATCCATGGCGCTTATCCTTCCCGATTACCGAAAAGGAAGCTAAAACAGATGGCTTAGATGTATTTAAAGCGAAAGACATTCTGTGGCGCCGATTTCCAGTTGAAGAAGGCTATATTCGCAACGAGGAAGGTTTAACTGCGTGCAAAATCTATAACACGATTCCAGCGACGCGCTTGTGGGATCTGATTATGGCGTCTACCTATGATTTCGCCGAGCCTGGGTTTATTTTGATCGACGAGGTTAACACCAAAAATAACAATTGGTTTGACGAGAACATTCGCGCAACAAACCCTTGCGGTGAGCAACCGTTGCCACCTTACGGCAGTTGTTTGCTCGGCTCAGTAAATCTCACTAAATTTGTGCTCAATCCATTTTCGACTGAAGCTGAATTTGATTGGGAAAAGTATCGCGAAGTGGTGTCGGTGTTCACTCGCATGCTCGACAATGTGGTGGAAGTGAATGGCTTGCCGCTTGCAGGGCAGCGCCAAGAAATTGAGCGCAAACGCCGCCATGGAATGGGCTTTTTGGGTCTAGGGTCTACGGTGACGATGTTGGGAATGACTTACGGTGATGATGCGTCGGTGGCATTCACAGAGCAGGTGGCAAGAGAGATGGCCATGGCTGGGTGGAATCAAGCACTAGAGTTAGCGAAAGAGAAAGGCGCGGCCCCGATAATGGGCGAAGACTTTACGGTCACAACCGAAATGCTGGCTTTGCGGCCTGAAATGGTTGCGGATGGGTATAAAGCAGGTGACTCGGTGAAAGGATCAGTGTTGCATGCAAAATATAGTCGTTACATGCAGCAGGTTGCGAGCGTCGACCCAGAGCTTGTTGACGAGCTAGCAAAGCATGGCGCACGGTTTACGCACCATAGCTCGATTGCACCTACGGGCACCATTTCATTGTCGATGGCGAACAACGCCAGTAACGGTATTGAACCCAGTTTTGCGCATCACTATTCCCGCAATGTGATTCGCGAGGGACGCAAATCGAAAGAAAAAGTTGACGTGTTTTCTTATGAGTTATTAGCTTATCGAGAGGTGGTGAACGCGAACGCGATGCCTTATTCAGAGTTGCCCGAAGAGCAGTTGCCGGCCAATTTTGTTACGTCGGACACGATTAAGCCAAAGCAGCACGTGGACATACAGGCAGCGGCTCAGAAATGGGTTGATTCGAGTATTTCTAAAACGGCGAACGTGCCAACCGACTATCCCTACGAAGACTTCAAAGACATCTATATGTATGCCTATGAGAAGGGTTTGAAGGGATGCACGACGTTTCGCTTCAATCCTCAAGCATTTCAAGGCGTGTTAGTAAAAGAAAATGATCTTGAGAACACCGTATATCAGTTCACCTTAGATGATGGGTCAACGATTGAGCTGAAAGGGAATGAGGAAGTTGAATACGATGGCGAAATTCATACCGCGGCCAATCTATTTGACGCGCTCAAGGAAGGCTATTACGGTAAGTTTTAGACTTGCGCCGAGCGATGGTGTGTACGAGAAGAATAATAATGATTTAGAGAGGTCGCAGGGCGGCCGCTGAGGAAGCAAAATGGTTAAAAAAATTCAAGGCAAGATCACAGCCTATGCGGTGCAGTCCGCAGAAGATCAAGCACGTCTGGCGACGGCTAAGGAAAGCGAGGCAGAACTGAAAAAGGCCGAAGTTGTACGGATGCACGAATCGGTGCAGCGCCCCGATATGCTGGTGGGATCGACTTATAAAGTTAAAACCCCGGTGACCGAGCATGCCATGTACATCACGATCAATGACATTATTTTGAATGAGGGTACGGAGCACGAAGCGCGGCGGCCATTTGAGGTGTTCATTAATTCGAAGAATATGGATAATTTTCAATGGGTTGTGGCGTTGACGCGATTGATCTCGGCGGTGTTTCGCAAAGGGGGCGACACGACGTTTATGGTTGAGGAGCTCAAGGCGGTGTTTGATCCAAAAGGGGGCTATTTCAAGCCTGGTGGAGGGTTTATGCCGTCGATTGTTGCTGAAATTGGACATGCGATCGAAAAGCACATGCAGATGATCGGCATGATTAAGTTGGACAAGCTCGACGATCACCAGAAAGCGTTTTTGGCCAAAAAGCGAGAAGAAATAGACGCAGCGCAAGGCCAAGCCAGTAGCAATAAAGTAGCGGCGGGCGCATTTCCTGAATCGTCATCGGTCTGCGCCAAATGCTCGACCAAG
>CAYOXK010000035.1:0-24657 GCA_964407915.1 uncultured Gammaproteobacteria bacterium | reverse complement strand
CGGCATTCGTGCCAGCGTAAATGCATGTAATTCGCGTAAACACTCTAGACTGCCCTCAATCGACTCAAGCTTGGGAGTGATAAACTCTAATAAAGCTTCAGAATAGTCGGTCGTGATCGAAGGATGGGTCAGCGTTGAGCCCAACGCGCGTGGGTGTTCGAGCTGCGAAATAAGGCCCTCTTGCGTATACCGCAGGCCTTCTTTCTCGATGCCTCTGGCCATACCCGTTAAGGCAGCGGTGGCTTTGTTGTTAAGCCGAAAAGAAGTGTTTGATGTCATACGGTTTGCTGTCCACTGTTAAGGCGAGGCGCTCTGCTCTTGCGCCCGCCGAGTATAGCTAAAAGTGCTCAACGACGCGAAGTAACTTATCGCTTAGAAATGTGCATGAGAAACCATTTTCATTTACAGTAGCAAGCACTATAGAGATGAGTCGATTCACATCGTGGTACTGCGCGAAGTGTCGGGCTCATGCGGATTATGTCGATAGCAGGAGCAAAATATGCTTACGATCACTCCCACAGCACAGGCCTGTGGCGCCATTATAAAAGGAGTCGATTTGAGTAAGACTCTCACGCTAGCTGAAACTCAAGCGATCCAAGCCGCTTGGTGGGAACACCATGTGCTGAGTTTTCCCGATCAGGATTTAAACGATGATGATTTAGAACGCGTTACTTTAAGTCTAGGTCGTTTTGGTGAGGAACCATTCTTTGCGCCCATTGATGGGCGTGAGCACATTTGCGCGGTGTCGCGCAAGGCCGATGAGCAAGCACCGCTTTTCGCCGAGGCTTGGCACACTGATTGGAGCTTTTTGCCCAAGCCGCCTATTGGCACATGCCTGTATGGCATCACGATTCCGCCCCAAGGCGGGGATACGAGTTTTATTAATCAACATAAAGTTTTAGCTACGATGCCGAAGGCGCTGCGCGCTAAAATTGAAGGACTGACCGCGTTGCACAGCGCTGTATTGGCTTACTCCCCTGAGGGCGCGTATGGTGCCCAAGATGGTCCTGATCGCAGCATGCGAATCGTGTATTCAGAAAAAGCTAAAGAAGTACGGGGTCACCCCTTGGTACAAACGCATCCGGAGTCGCAGCGCCGGATGGTGTTTGGCTGTTTAGGCTACATCATTGGCCTTGAGGGCATGCCCGAAGCGCAAGCTCTGGCGCTGCTTACAGAACTCTATGAGTGGCAAACGCGGGAAGAATTTCAGTATCACCATGAGTGGCGTACTGGCACTTTGTTGTTGTGGGATAATCGCAGCGTACTGCATCGCGCCAATGGCGGCTACGCGGGCTTTGACCGACTTCTGCATCGCACGACCATCTACGCTGAGTGACGTGTTGCTATGCTGATAAGCGACATTAATAGTAGAATTTCACGCAGTTTTACTTTCGTAAAATGCGCGCGTGCATTACGATGCGCGCCTTATTGATCGTGGCTGACCGTGGGGCTTTGTTATAAGGTCTGCAGGGTTCGTGGTTTAGGTACCGAGCCCCCAATGTTAGCCGCATAAACGCGCCCCACTTTATGTCGAATCGACCGCTCACTTTAATCGAAAACGCCAACCTGTTTGCGCCGCACGCGATGGGGTACCAAAATATTCTAATCGGGGGTGGCAAAATCTTAGCCATCTTAGCGCCTAAAGAGTCCCCAGAAGGTGTGTTCGGTGATCAGGTGGCTCGCATAGATGTAGGCGGCAATACGGTTATCCCGGGTTTTATCGACGCCCATACACACATCACCGGTGGCGGTGGTGAAGCGGGTTTTGCGACACGGGTGCCGCCTGTGCCCCTTAGCCATTTCACTAGTGCGGGCGTGACTACGGTGGTGGGCTTGCTTGGCACTGACGATCTTGTGCGCACGACCGAATCAGTGGTCGCGCAAGTATATGCTTTGCGCGAAGAGGGCTTGTCCGCTTTTTGCTATACGGGCGGCTACCATCTGCCGCCCACGACGCTCACAGGCTCGGTACGCTCGGATATTGTGTTTGTTGACCCTATTATTGCTGTAGGCGAATTGGCCATCAGTGATCATCGCTCGAGTCAGCCTACACTTAACGAATTACTTAAAATTGCCGCGGAAGCGCATGTTGCCCACTTGATGACTGGTAAGGCGGGTGTTGTGCATCTGCACTTAGGTGATGGGGAGCGGGGCTTGGCGTTGGTGCGACAAGCGCTGAGCGAGTCGGAGATTCCTGCGCGCGTCTTTAACCCCACGCATGTGAATCGCCGCCGCGCCTTATTCGAAGAAGCGTGTGAGTTGACACACCTGGGGTGCAGCATTGACATCACGGCCTTCGCGACAGGCGAGGCGGGTTACGAACCGTTGGCCGCCGTTTTGAAGTATTTTGCGGGCGGCTTTCCGGCAGACAAACTCACGGTAAGCTCTGATGGCGGCGGTTGCTTGCCCGATTTTGATGAGCATGGCTGCATGGTGAAGATGGATTTCGCGAGCTCTTCTGCACTCACTGAGGTGTTTTATCAGTTACAAGACTCAACCTTGGCGATGGAAACGTTTTTGCCCTGTTTTACTAGTAACGTGGCTGACCTGTTGTGTTTGACGGGTAAAGGCCGTATTGCCGCGCAGCATGATGCGGATCTGCTCGTACTTAATAAGCAAGGCAAGCTCGAGCATGTTATGGCACAGGGTCAATGGCATATGTTTGCCCAACAACAAGTGATAAAAGGAACGTTTGAATAAAATGCCGTCTCCCCAAATTAAAGGTGTAACGCGAGGCTATGTAGTTGCGATTGGCGGTGCCGAAGAGAAAATGGATAACCCCACCATTTTGCAACGCTTTGTGGATTTGTGTGGTGGTCGCGATGCGATCATAAGCATTATTCCCACAGCTTCACAGTTAGACGATACGGGCGAGCGCTATGCGCAAATCTTTCGAGGGTTAGGGGTTGGCAAAGCGGTTGCGCTACCGATTGTAGGGCGCAGTGACGCGAATCGCGCAGACTACGTAGAGCAGCTTGAGCGAAGTACTGGCATTTTTGTCACGGGCGGAAATCAATTGCGGTTGTCCACCATTTTAGGGGGTACCGATGTGGCGACGGCCATCCGTCGCCTAAACGCTAAAGGGGTGCATTACGCTGGCACCTCGGCCGGTGCGGCGATTATTTCTCAGCATATGATCACGGGCGGGTCTATGGGTATTGTGCCCACCGAAAATGGCGTTAACTTGGCACCAGGTTTAGGGCTTACGAATACATTGGTGGTTGATCAGCATTTTAACGAACGTAATCGTTTAGCGCGATTATTGTCGGCCGTCGCGTACAATCCTTATTTAATTGGCATTGGTCTAGACGAAGATACCGCCGCTTTTATTGACCCAAACAATGAGTTTACGGTGGAAGGCAGCGGCGCCATTACGGTTATAGATCCATCACAGGTCGAGCACTCTTCAATGGCCGAGGCTGGCTCAGGGGACGCTTTGACCCTAATTAATATAAAAATGCACTTTTTGGCGCACGGCGGGCGCTTTAATATTGATACACGCAAGGCCATCTTGGACTAAGCTTGTCAAAATCAGGTCACCTGAATGCCGCGCGGCCATGCGTACAGCTCAGTTAGGGGCTGCGGTGATAGGTCGATTTAACCGGTGATATCCCGTTGGTTTAATGGGGGACAGTTAGGGGCGGCAACGCCAGCAGCACGCAATGGAGCGTACTTTGAGCTCACTCAATACTGGATATTGAGTCATTCTTATTGGCTATTAATGGAACAATACAACGATGAAAATACTCAGTAGCAATGTGTATGTTGGCCCCAATATTTATGCAAACTTTCCCGTTATTCGACACGAAATCGATATTGGGGTGTTGGAGGATTGGCCCTCGGTAAAATTGGGCGAACACTTCATCGAGGGCTTGATTCAAGCGTTGCCCTCATTGCATCAGCATGGCTGCTCGTATGGTGAAGACGGGGGTTTTATACGCCGGCTGCGCGAAGACGAGGGCACATGGATTGGGCATATTTTGGAGCATGTGGCACTGGAGTTGCAAAACCTAGCCGGTTCGCCCGTCACATTTGGGCGTACTCGCAGCACGGGTGAGCACGGTTGTTACAACGTGGTATACCAATATCATCAGCGCGATGTCGGTATCGCTGCGGGCAAACTCGGCATTCATTTGCTTACGCAGTTGATGCCCGCGGTCGTGCAGGCAGAGCTCGGCGTGGTGGCTGAGGACGATTTTAATTTTCAGCAAGAGCTGCATGACTTCGTGCGCATGGCACAAACCAAAGAGTTTGGTCCTAGTACGGGTTCGCTCGTGGCCGCCGCTGAAGCACGCGGTATTCCTTGGTTGCGCCTGAATAATTACAGTTTAGTGCAGTTTGGTCATGGCAAGTACCAACAGCGCATTCAAGCCACCATTACCAGTCAAACCAAACACATTGCCGTAGAGATTTCGTGTGATAAGGAAGACACGCACAATCTATTAAGCGATTTAGGGTTGCCAGTCCCTAAGCAAGAAACGGTTTACAGTGCCTCTCAGGCAGTACGCGGGGCGCGCCGCATTGGCTACCCTGTGGTGGTGAAGCCTTTAAACGCCAACCATGGTCGCGGGGTCAGCATCAACCTCAATGCAGACCATGAAATAGAGGCTGCATTTGCCGAAGCTCAGCAATTTGGTAGCAGTCGCGCCGTGTTAGTCGAGAGCTATATCACTGGTTTTGATCACCGCATGCTAGTCGTCAATAATGAGTTAGTCGCGGTAGCGAAACGGGTGCCAGGACACATAATCGGTGACGGCAAGTCCACCATCGCAGAATTGGTAGACATTGTTAATCAGGACCCGCGCCGCGGCATTGGCCACGAAAAGGTACTCACGCGTCTGGAGCTCGACAGCCAAGCGCTACGTTTAATGGAAGAAGCGGGGTACGAGCAAAACAGTGTCTTGGATAAAGACCAACTTTTTTACTTGCGCTCTACCGCCAATTTATCCACCGGTGGCACGGCTATTGATGTGACCGATATTGTGCACCCGGATAACAAAGCAATGGCCATTCGGGCGATTCGCGCAATCGGTCTTGATATTGGCGGGGTCGATTTTTTAACTGACGATATTAGTCGCTCGTACAAAGAAGTGGGTGGCGGTATTTGTGAGTGTAATGCGGCTCCCGGCTTTCGTATGCACGTTGCGCCCAGCGAGGGTCAGCCTCGCGATGTGGCGGGCAAAGTGATGGAGATGCTGTTTCCGGTGGGTAGCAACGCCAAAATACCCGTGGCCGCGATCACGGGCACCAATGGTAAAACCACTACTTCCAGAATGCTGGCGAGCATTATGAAAAGCGCTGGCTTTACGACCGGTATGACCTCAACGGATGGGGTTTATGTGGATGGTCATCTCACGGTGAAAGGCGATATGACGGGCCCTGTGGCAGCGCAAATTGTGTTACGCGACCCCAGCGTTGATTTTGCGATTATGGAGACCGCGCGCGGCGGCATCGTTAAACGCGGTCTTGGTTACAATGAATGTAATGTGGGCGCTTGTTTGAATATCAGTGCCGATCACTTAGGCTTGCGCGGCGTTGATACGTTGGAGCAGCTCGCCGCGATTAAGCGCGTGGTGGTCGAAGTGGCAAAGGACTGCGTGGTTTTGAACGCCGATGATCCTTTGTGCCTGCAAATGGCTGATTATTGTGACGCAGAGCGAATCTGTTATATCACCATGGATTCGGGGCACGGACTGGTGCGCGAGCATATTCGCAGCGGCGGGTTGGCCGTGGTGCTAGAGCAAGGCATTAATGGCGAAATGATTACCATTTATGATAATGGCGCGCATATTCCTTTGTTGTGGACACATTTGATTCCCGCCACCATAGAAGGAAAAGCCACGCACAACGTACAAAATGCGATGTTTGCCGCGGCCATGGCGTACAGCTTTGATACGAGCCTCGACGATATTCGTCAAGGCTTACGTATTTTCAATACGTCTTTTTATCAAGCGCCGGGCCGCCTGAATATTTTTGATGAGCATCCGTTCAAGGTTATTCTCGATTACGCCCACAATCCGGCTGCGATCAAGACTATTACCGACCTTGCTACGCGGCTCGACGTTGATGGCGCGCGCCGCATCGTCATTGCGTTACCTGGCGATCGTCGTGACGAAGATATTGTTGAATGCGCCAACATTATTGCACCGCATTTCGATTATTTTATCTGCAAGGCGGATGACGAGCGGCGTGGGCGTGGGCACGATGAGGTTCCGCAAATGATAAAAGCAACTTTAATCGCCGCGGGTGTGGATGCGTCGCGCATTCAAGTTATACCCTCCGAGCAAGAAGCTGTGGAGCAAGGCTTGCTCGACAGCCAACCGGGCGATTTGCTGATCATCTTAGGTGACGCGACAACGCGTTGCTGGAAGCAGATTATTCATTTTGGCGATGGGGTAAAAGGTCAGGTAAAAGCGACGAAAGGAGGCAGCCCTGCTGTGACTAAACCCGTCGAAAGCGTAACCAATAGCTTCAAGCTCGAACAAGGCCAATCGTTAGTTCACGATGAGCGTGGTGTGCGCTTAGTTGTGGCGCGCGAAGAAGACGCGGATTAAGCTGCAGAACACGCCCGATGGATGTTGAGTTTGATGAAGTACGCCGCCTAACGGGCCCGAGTTTGCTGTGGGCTTTGCCGGGCGCTGTATTAGATGTGGTGGGCGCTGATGTGCGCAAAGCGCAGTTACCCGATTTGTGGCAGCATCATGCGCGCACCGTTTTGGATGCGTTTGGTTGGACTAGTAGCGCGTGTACGGCGCAGGTCTTCTCGGGAGGGGCGAGTTTAGCGATCAGCGCGCCGCTGGATGCCCTATACACTGCATGCGATGTGGCCGAACTTATCTGGGCGTGTTGCGATGCACAGTTGCGCGACCAGCCCGCGTACGACTGGCAAGCGCAATTTCCCAGGCTACACACAGCTTTGCAACAGGAGCGCAACCCACAATTATTGTCGTTGCACGAAGAAGCTGAGCGCAGGGGGGTGCTTGCGTTAAGTGATGACGATGAATTTAGCTTAGGCGCCGGAGTTGGCGCGCAGACTTGGCCGCTTAACGCCTTACCCGCACTCGAGCACATCGATTGGTCGCAGCACAGCGCCATCCCCATTGCCTATGTGACGGGTACGAACGGTAAATCTACGAGTGTGCGACTCGCCGCCGAAATCGCGCTCGCCGCAGGCTTCCAAGCTGGGCTCACTTCCACTGACTTTATTCGGGTTGGGTCGACAATTCTCGACTATGGAGACTTCTCGGGGCCCGGTGGCGCGCGCACTTTGTTGCGCCATGCGCAAACTGAGATTGCCTTTTTAGAGGTGGCTCGCGGTGGAATTCTGCGGCGCGGCTTACCGGTGGCGCATGTGCAAGCGGCGTTGATTACTAATGTCGCGAGCGACCATCTTGGGCAATACGGTATCGACACAGTAGAAGAGCTTGCCAGCGTCAAGTTTGTGGTGGCCAAAGCGCTAGACCCTTCGGGTGTATTGGTGCTTAATGCCGACAACGAGCTGGTGGTCAAACAAGCGCACATTTTTTGCGAAACACAGCCAGTACAACTGTGTTGGTTTAGCAAAGACCCGCACAATGCGGTGCTCGCTGCGCACAAAAGCCGCGGAGGCCGCGTCGTTTATCTTGACGATTCGCATATTGTGTACGCGGACACGCATGGGGAGCAGTCGGTATTGCCGCTCACGCAAATACCCATGACGTTTGGTGGTCATGCGCGGCACAATGTCGAAAATGCTTTAGGGGTGGTGGGATTGTGTTTGGCACTTGCGTTACCGCTGTCGGCCATTCGCACGGGTCTGCAGCGCTTTGCGAGTGACCCTCAGGATAATCCGGGACGCGGCAACCTGTACAACGTAAATGGCGTGCAAGTGATCGTGGATTTTGCCCACAATGCACACAGTATGCAGGCGGTTGTTGAACTGGCTAAAAATATGCCGGCACAACGCCGCTGGGTTATGTTTGGCCATGCAGGGGATCGCAGCGATCAGGATTTGATTGACCTGACCGATGCGGTGACTCTGATGCAGCCTGATCATTATATTGTGTGTGAGTACGAACACTATTTGCGCGGGCGCCAGCTCGGTGACATCCCTAAAGTAGTGAGCGCTCATCTGCTTAGTCGCGGTGTACCCTCTGGCCAGATTACGGTGGCGAATGAACCATTGGCTGGGGCTAAAATGGCATTGACGAATGCGCGAGCAGGGGACGTAGTGCTACTGTTTGTGCTCGATGACCGCACGGCCGTACACGACTACCTCACCCATCAGCCCTGAGCGGACGTTATAAACAGCCTTGAGCGGGTGTTATCAACAGCCCTGAGCGGTGTTATAAACAGCCTTGAGCGGACTTTATAAACAGCCGACTCTTTTCGCCATTACCTAAACAAGGCCCTACCCGGGTGATAGGGCCGAGTACGGTTTGAAAATTTAGCCGCCGACCGAGTCAATGCTGAGCGACTCGGCCATGATTTTGAGCGATTCCTTGCGCACATCTAATTTATTCTGCGCGTAGTATTTGGCCGGCAGCTCGGCGAGCTCCTGCGCCACTTTGAGTGCAGCAGCCATAAGCTGTTCTGTGGGCACGAGCGCATCTAAAAAGCCTGCGCTCACGGCTTCGCTTGGAGTGCAGGGCACCGACTGCACAATGCGCTTCATGTGCTCCAATGGCGCTATGCGTGCCTTCGCGATCTCTAGTAACAGTTCGCTGAAAGGCATGGCGATGGCCGTTTCGGGTAAGCGCACTACATACTCGCTGTCGGCGCCGAGGCGCGTATCCGCAACTAATAATAAAAACGCCCCCAACCCAATTGCATGCCCTTCGCAGGCAGCCACCACGGGTTTAGGAAAGGCGTAAAAACGGTTCAGCATTGCAAAGCCACGATTAATCATAGCTAGGCCAGCGGTTGGGTCTGCCTGCAAAATCTTTAAGTCGTAGCCGGCCGAAAACATCCCGCTACGGCCGGTAATCACCACTGCGTCGGCTTCAGAATGTGCTTGGTCTAAAAAAGTGTCAATGGCATCCATAAAATCTGGATTGACCGCATTGGCTTTACCATTGTCGAAAGAAATTACGGCGATGTTGTCTTTTAATTCGTATTTCACTGAAAGCTCCTAATAGTAAATGGCCGAATAAATTGCGGAGTGATTTGCGTTGCACATAATACTGCGAAATGCTGGCAGATCAACCTGCATTCGGCGCTTGCGTTGCGCATGGGCATGGCGTTGTCGCGGGATGGCGTTATAATCGCGCCTAATTAAATATTGTTGAGAGCAGGCTATGACTCATTATTCCATTGCGGACATTTTCAAACAAACTTCTAGCCGTGTAGGCGACACTGTTACCGTAAAAGGTTGGGTGCGTACTCGGCGTACCTCGAAAGCCGGCATTTCCTTCGTGGCCTTACACGATGGCTCTTGTTTTGACCCGATTCAAATCGTGGTTCCCGATACTCTAGAAAATTATAACTCAGAGGTGATCAACTTGGGCGCAGGCTGCGCGGTCGTAGCCTCAGGTGTTCTGGTGGAGTCAGAAGGTCAAGGGCAAGCGCTGGAAATTCAAGCTCAAAGGGTCGAAGTATTGGGCTGGGTGGACGACCCAGAAACCTATCCGATTGCCAAAAAGCGGCACACCTTTGAGTATTTGCGCACGCAAGCGCATTTGCGTCCGCGCACCAATGCGATTGGTGCGGTTACGCGTGTACGTAATACGCTCGCCAATGCCATCCATAACTATTTTTATGACCAAGGGTTTCATTGGGTTAATACGCCCATTATCACCAGCAGCGACTGCGAAGGGGCAGGCGAGCTGTTTCGTGTGTCGACTCTGGACCTGAACAATTTACCGCGCACCGACGCGGGTGCCGTGGATTTTCGTTCGGACTTCTTCGCCACCGAAAGTTTTTTGACGGTATCGGGGCAACTCAACGTTGAGTCGTATTGTTTGGCAATGTCCAAGGTCTACACGTTTGGGCCCACGTTTCGCGCCGAGAACTCCAATACCAGTCGGCATTTGGCGGAATTTTGGATGGTGGAACCTGAGATTGCCTTTGCAGATTTAAACGACAATGCCTTGTTGGCCGAAGACTTTCTTAAGCACTGCATTCGCAGCGTTCTACACGAACGCGCAGACGACATTGCTTTTTTTCAGCAGCGCGTTGATCAAACCGTTTTGCAGCGTCTGCAAGCGGTGCTGGATACACCCTTCACGCATATGGATTACAGCGATGCGATTGATATTTTACTGGCTAGTGGAAAGTCATTCGAATACCCAGTCGCGTGGGGGGTTGATCTGGCTTCGGAGCACGAGCGCTTTTTATGCGAAGAACACATCAAAGGGCCCGTGGTGCTCAAAAATTATCCCAAGCAAATTAAGGCGTTTTACATGCGGCTCAATGACGACAATAAAACGGTCGCGGCCATGGATGTATTGGTGCCGGGCATCGGTGAGATTATTGGCGGTAGCCAACGCGAAGAACGGTTAGAAGTGCTCGACACGCGTTTTCCCGACCAAGCGATGGCTGAACATCTTTGGTGGTATCGCGATTTACGCCGCTATGGCACGGTTCCCCATGCGGGATTTGGACTCGGGTTTGAGCGCTTAATTAACTATCTCACGGGCATGGAAAATATTCGCGACGTGATTCCGTTTCCGCGTACGCCGGGCTCGGCATCGTTTTAAAGCCGAAGACTGCACAGGGTCGGTTAATGCATCAAGCGGTTAAACCGCCAGCGAGGAATCAAGATATGGATCAGCAACCGGTATGGCTAGAGGTGGCACTGAACGGCGCTGCGGGTACCGCTTTTCAGCCCAAGATTCCGATTACCGTAGAGGCCATCATTGCCGAGGGTGTTGAATGCGCGAAGGCGGGTGCGGCCATCGTGCATGTGCATGCTTACAATGCCGCAGGGCAGGGTGTGGAAGACGCTGATGTGTACGCGCGGATTATTGAAGGTATTCGCGAGCAGGTCGACGTGATTGTGTATCCCACTTTGAGTCTTTTCGGGGACGTCGAAGCGCGCTTTCGCCCGATACAAGCCCTGCTTGATCGTGGTCTATTAGAATGGAGCGTTATAGATCCAGGCAGCGTAAACATTACCCACACGAGTCAAGTCGCCGCGAGTCAGGATGGAATTGCTTATGTTAACCCCGATAGTCACATTCGGCATGGTTTGGCATTAGCAGAGGAGCATCAGTGGCGTCCGGCTTATGCAATTTACGAGCCGGGTTTTGTCCGATTAGGGGCGGCAATGGCCGCGCAGTTTCCTCAATTACCACAGCCTGTGTATCGGGTGATGTTGTCGGACAATCTGCTGTTTGGCTTGCCACCCAGCGCGGAAGCCGTAGAGTATTATGCGCAATTGTTGCACCAGCTTGCGCCCAACGCGCCGTGGATGCTGTCGGGTTTAGATGCCAATCTTGTTGAGTTTATGCCCTTGGCGCTCGAGTTGGGCGCGCATTTGCGGGTAGGTTTAGAAGATGCGCCATTCGGATCAACCACAAGCAATTTGGCGCTGGTGGAGAGCGCTGTGCGCGAAATCGAACGCCAGTCGCGCCCACTCGCGAATGTCGCGCAAATTAGAGCGCACGTTTAAAACGCGGATTGAAGCCATAGACCTTGGCTATCATGTTAAAACCGCGTCAGCACAGTTGTACTAATTCACATTCCTTACGGAGAACGCCATGAATGCCAAATTTAGCAAAATGTCCGACAGCACCGCTAGCGACTGGGCCATTATTGCCTCCCATGCCAAGCAGTTTTCAGAGGGTCTCCCTGATCGAATATTGCAGCATATGGCGCTGCTAGAAGGAGATTTCGGTGGTTTTCCGATCGACCGCTTGCAGCACTGTTTGCAAACGGCGGAGCTGGCAGCTGAGGCGGGTGAAGACGAAGAGTATGTGGTGTGTGCGCTCCTGCATGACATTGGCGATACGCTCGGTAGTACCAATCACGCTGACGTGAGCGCCGCTATCTTAGAACCTTTTGTGAGCGATGAGAATCATTGGATGGTTAAGCACCATGCCATTTTTCAGGGTTATAATTTTTTTCATTATCTGGGTATGGATCGCAATATGCGTGATCAGTATCTCGAGCATTCAGGCTATGAGCGCACTGCGCGGTTTATCGCTCGCTACGATGACCCGGCTTTCGATGCCGCCAAACCGAAGCTCGAACTCGCGTTGTTTGAAGATATGGTTAGACGCGTGTTTGCGCAGCCTAAAAAGAGTTTGTACTTAAAAGTGATGCAAGAATAGTTCATTACGTGGGTTAAGCCTTGGTGGTGTGGACTAAGTCTTGTCAGCTTGGCAAAGCTTGAGCGAATGTTAATGTAAGTGATAACGATTCGCATTTACATGCAGTGAGAGTTCACGGTATACTTTGGCCGTACGCAACTTCTTACTCACGAATGCACCCATGTTTGTCTGTCTTTGCCGAGCGGTTACTGATCGCGATATCCATCACGCTGTTGAAAGTGGGGTGAGTTCGTTTGCGCAATTGCAAGACGAGCTAGACGTGAGCACGGCCTGTGGACAATGTGCCTGCGAGGCGCAGTCCGTTTTTGATCAAAAGATCGCGCAAGAAGCGAGTAAACGCGGCCCCGTCTTGGCACACGCTCTGCATTTTCCGTCGCGCTAATTCTTAATCTCTGGCGGCGTCCATTGAGTCTGCCGCATCCCCCTTGTTCGCAACAGCCTGCTCTTACCACTAGGGCCACTAGATTAAGCTGCTAGACCGCAATACTATGTCCTCTTGACTACGCTCCGCTCCAGTTCAGTATCACTTTGCCTGATTGTCCCGACGCCATGGCGTCAAAACCGAGCTGAAAGTCGTCTACCGCAAACTCATGGGTAAGCAGCGGGCTCAAGTCGAGACCGCTTTGAATTAAACTGGCCATTTTGTACCAGGTTTCAAACATTTCACGGCCATAGACCCCTTTTATTTCTAGGCCTTTGAAAATCACTTGATTCCAATCAATCGCCATTTCTTCTGGCGGAATGCCCAGCATGGCGATTTTACCGCCATGATTGATTGTTTCGAGCATCGATTTGAACGCGCTCGGCACCCCCGACATTTCCAGACCTACGTCAAAACCTTCGCTCATACGCAACTCGCGCATTACCTCGGTTAATGATTCATTGGCCACGTTGACAGTTCGGGTAGCGCCCATTTTCTTCGCAAGTGCGAGACGAAAATCATTCACGTCGGTGATCACCACGTGGCGCGCACCTACATGATGTGCGACCGCCGCCGCCATAATACCGATGGGTCCAGCGCCCGTGATCAATACGTCCTCGCCAATTAGGTTAAACGAGAGCGCGGTGTGCACCGCGTTGCCAAACGGATCAAAAATGGCGGCCAGATCGTCGCTGATATCCGCGGGAATTTTGAAGGCGTTGAACGCCGGTATCGCCAAGTATTCGGCAAACGCGCCTTGACGGTTTACGCCGACACCCACCGTATTGCGGCATAAGTGTCGCCGCCCGGCCCGACAATTACGACAGTAACCGCAGGTAATATGACCCTCGCCAGAGACGCGATCACCAATGTTAAAGCCCGCCACCTCCGCGCCAATTTCAACCACTTCGCCCACATACTCATGCCCAACGATCATGGGCACGGGAATGGTTTTTTGCGACCATTGATCCCAATGGTAAATATGCATGTCCGTGCCGCAGATTGCCGTTTTACGGATTTTAATCAACAAGTCATTATGACCGACCGCCGGTCGCTCAGCAGTGGTCATCCAAATGCCCGGTTTCGCTTCGAGTTTAGACAGTGCTTTCAT
The DNA here is from genome assembly GCA_964407915.1 of uncultured Gammaproteobacteria bacterium. Taxonomy (GTDB): domain Bacteria; phylum Pseudomonadota; class Gammaproteobacteria; order Arenicellales; family Arenicellaceae; genus Arenicella. Next base: position 10,874 of record CAYOXK010000035.1, on the reverse strand, counting down.
GGTAATTCGCCACCTTACATGGCGCTGAAGTAGAGTTGTTTGACAAGGTGGAACCTGACTCGGTGCGCTTACGCATGGCCAGCCTGAGGCAAGATGCCCATATTCTGGGCAACGTGAATAAATGCATCCACCGCGCGATCAATTTGTTCTAATGTGTGGGCGGCCGACATTTGGGTGCGGATGCGTGCTTGGCCTTGCGGCACCACCGGAAAGGAAAAACCGACGACATAGACACCCAACGCCAACATTTCAGTGGCCATTTGCGCGGCGACTTTAGCATCACCTAACATCACCGGGATAATGGCGTGATCGGCACCACCGAGAGTAAATCCGGCCGCGCTCATTCTTTGTCTAAAGTGCACACTATTGCGATGTAAACGTGCGCGTAAGTCAGCGCCATCCTTCAGCAGTTCCAGAACTTGCAGTGAGGCATTCACGATTGCGGGCGCTAATGAATTAGAGAACAAATAGGGGCGCGAACGTTGACGCAGCCAATCGACTATCTCCTTGCTAGCCGCCGTGTAACCACCCGATGCACCGCCTAACGCTTTGCCTAAGGTGCCCGTGATAATATCAACTCGACCCATCACTTCGCAATGCTCATGCGATCCACGACCCGTTGCGCCAACAAAGCCGACTGCATGGGAGTCGTCCACCATCACCATTGCGCCATATTGATCGGCTAAGTCGCAGATCCCGCGCAAATTGGCAATCACGCCATCCATGGAGAACACCCCATCGGTAGCAATCAAAATGTGTTCGGCTTTATTGTCGCGCGCCTGCTGCAAAGCGGCTTCGAGCTCGACCATGTCGTTGTTGGCATAGCGATATCGCTGCGCTTTGCACAGACGTACTCCGTCGATGATGCTGGCGTGGTTGAGTGCGTCGCTGATCACAGCGTCCTCTGGGCCGAGGAGTGTTTCGAACAAACCAGCATTGGCATCAAAACACGAGGAGTACAAAATGGTGTCGGGCATACCTAAAAACGTACTCAAGGCGGCTTCGAGTTGCTTGTGGATGTCTTGTGTGCCACAAATAAAACGCACCGAGGCCATACCAAACCCATGCTCATCTAAACCCTGCTTTGCGGCCGCGATGAGTGATGGGTGATTAGCAAGGCCTAAATAGTTATTGGCGCAAAAATTGAGCAACGCAGGTGCTTGGTCGGTCGAGATTTGCGCACTTTGGGCTGAAGTAATAATGCGCTCAGACTTATACAAGCCCGCTTCCCGTAATTGGGCTAATTGCTCAGTGAGTTGTTGGGTAAAAGAGTTCATTGGTGTCTAAACTGCATTTGGGTGACAAGCTAGGATCATGAACGCCGTTATAACACGCGCGCCCGCGTTTGCGGGGACATGGCTGTAAATTTTAGGCGGCGGAGCGTAGTAATACCCCCAACTATCGTATAAAAATTTCGGCAAAATTATGCTCGATTCGGTAAAATCCGCGCCAAACGTAATCGGTAATAAATGGATTGGAGTCGTTATGTCTAAGTTTCGCGCAGGGGTGTTGTTTGGTGAGGAAGTGGATGAGGTTTATGCAGACGCTAAACTGCACCACTATGCATTGCCCGCCGTTAATGTGGTCGGCACCAGTACCGCCAATGCGGTCATGGAAGCCGCGGCCAAAGTCAATTCGCCCGTGATTGTGCAGCTTTCTTTTGGAGGCGGGCAGTTTTATGCGGGTAAGAGCTTGCCTAACGACAACTTCGAGGCGTCGGTGGCGGGTTGTATCTCGGCCGCCAAGCATGTGAACGATATGGCGGAGCTGTATGGTATTCCAGTGATTATGCATACCGATCATTGTGCGCTCGAGAATATCGCCTGGATCGACCAACTGTTAGATTACCAAGAATCCTACTATGAGCAGCATGGTCGTCCGCTTTATAGTTCGCACATGCTGGACTTGTCCGAGCAATCCCTGCACGAGAACATCGAGATCTGTGAACACTATTTTGAGCGTATGGCGGAACTCGAAATTGGTCTGGAGATCGAACTTGGTATTACTGGCGGGGAAGAAGATGGCGTCGATAACAGCGAAGTAGATGCTAGCAAGCTCTACACCCAACCAGAAGACGTGTTTTACGCTTATGAACGTCTGAATGGCATGGGTAATGCCTTTTCAATCGCAGCGGCATTTGGCAATGTGCACGGTGTTTACAAGCCAGGTAATGTTAAGCTGTCGCCCAAGATATTGCGTGACTCGCAAGCCTATGTGTCAAAGCAGATCGCTGCTGACATTGCTCAGCCGGTAAACTTTGTGTTTCATGGCGGTTCAGGGAGTTCACAGGAAGAGATTCGCGAGGCCATCAGTTATGGCGTTATTAAGATGAATCTAGACACCGACATGCAATGGGCTTTTAATTCTGGCTTGCGTGACTATTTCACCCAGCATAAAGACTATCTGGCTACCCAGATTGGTAACCCCGAGGGGGACGATAGACCCAATAAAAAATATTACGACCCACGTAAGTCTTTGCGCCAAGGCGAAGAGTATTTTGTGCAACGTTTGGTGGGCTCGTTTACCGACCTTAACTGTTTAGAGCGTAACAAGTAACGCCACCGCTTTGATGGGTCTGGCTGGCTTGCTCGCAGGCCATAGTTTATCTGCCTAACGCACTCACTGAGCTTACGCCCATTGCGTCGTTCGGCACGGGATATGCCAGATCCATTGGCCTAAGGCCACAACAAAACGGCCAAATTAGTTAGAATACACGTCCTCAAATTAGCTGGGGCGGAGAACTGTAATGAGTATTGAAATATCGCCAATTATTCCCGTGAGTAAAAAAGCTCAGGATCACCAAGGGACCGCAACGCCGAAAAAGGTTGCGCCGGTGGGAGCTGACTCCGCGCAGAAGAAGGTCTTTATCAAGACCTTTGGGTGCCAGATGAATGAGTACGATTCCAACCGCATGTTCGACGCGTTGCACAGTTCGCATAATGCGGTGCGCACGATGGACGAAACCGAAGCCGATATTATTTTGCTAAACACCTGTTCGGTGCGCGAAAAAGCTCAAGAGAAAGTGTTTTCTCAACTAGGGCGTTGGAAAGAATACAAAGACTCCAAACCTGACTTAGTGATTGGCGTTGGAGGCTGTGTGGCGAGCCAAGAGGGTGCCAATATTATCAAGCGCGCCCCTTATGTGGATTTAGTGTTTGGCCCGCAAACGTTGCACCGCTTGCCTGAAATGGTGACCGAGGCCGTTAGTAATCACACCAAAAAAGTTGATATTACGTTTCCTGAAATCGAGAAATTTGATGCCTTACCCGCTCCGCGTGTTGAGGGTGTTACTGCGTTTGTGTCGATTATGGAAGGCTGCAGCAAATATTGCTCATTTTGCGTTGTGCCGTATACGCGGGGTGAGGAGTTTTCGCGCCCGTTTGACGATGTGCTCGCGGAAGTTGTGAGTCTAGCTGAGCAAGGCGTGCGTGAAGTAACGTTGCTCGGACAAAACGTCAATGCGTACTGGGGCACCATGCACGACGGTAGCATGGCCGATTTTGCCTTATTGATTCGCTATGTGGCGGAGATTGAAGGCATCGACCGAATTCGCTACACCACCTCCCATCCGCTCGAATTTACTGACAGTTTGATTAGAGTGTACGCCGACGTGCCTAAATTGGTGAACCATCTGCATTTGCCCGTGCAGTCGGGTTCGGACCGGATATTGGCGGCCATGAAACGTCGATACAAAGCCTCTGATTACGTCGAGATTATCGCGAAAATCCGCAAAATTAGACCGAACATATCTATGTCCTCAGATTTTATTATTGGTTTTCCAGGCGAGACCGATGAAGATTTTGAGCAAACCATGCAGTTGATCGAAACCATCGGCTATGACCAATCGTTTAGTTTTATCTACAGCGCGAGGCCCGGCACGCCAGCCGCCGATTTGCCCGATGACGTGCCGATGAGCGTTAAAAAGGCGCGCTTGCAGCGTTTGCAAACACGCATCAACGAAATGGCCGCTGGTATTTCTGAGGCCATGGTGGGTACCATTCAAACCGTTCTCGTGGATCGTCCAGCGCGCAAAGATCCGCGACAACTATCGGGTCGCACAGAGAATAATCGAGTGGTTAATTTTGATGGTCCTCACGCGCTGCTTGGTGGTTTCGCCAACGTGCTGATTACCGAAGCGTTGCCTAATTCCTTGCGCGGCGAGCTGCTGTAGCGAGTGCGCGCCCCCGCGGTGCGCAGCTTCATTCAATTGTAATGACTTTATGGCATCGTTTGCTTGTGTTGGTTGCCCGCTTGGATTATAAAAAGGCTTATGGATTACACCCAAATTACAGGCTGGCATTAAGCGCGTATGGTAGTGAAGTCTGCGCCGCAGTCCCTCCGATCAGCCCAAGGCAGGCCAGAGACTCAATGGATGACGTCGTGCTTGTTAACGATTACTTTACCTGCGCGGCCCTTGGCTCGCACGCAGTCGCTAGTGAAGCTCCAGCTTGTGCCTATGAAGACTTATCACACACGGTCGTGTAGGTATCACGGGCGCACGCCATGCATAGCGCCATCCATTCATCATTTTTGAGGGCCTTTTTTTGAATCAAGCCTTGCCTGTAAAAACGCTCACCCTCGGGGATCCTGACCATCCTGTGAGTAATGCCCGACTGTTGAGTTTGTGTGGAGAACGCCACCACAATATTAAGATTCTTGAGCAGGAGTTAGAGATTAAGTGCTACCAGCAAGGCAGCGACTTCGTCTTACAGGGCAGTAGCCAACAGATTGCTATTGCCGCCAAAGCCATTAAAAAACTGTACGCCATGACTAAAGGAAATAAAGACCTAGCCGAGCCTGAGATTTATCAGGTGATTAATAATATGACCGAACAGGTGATCGAGCCGGCCGAAGAACCGTTGAGTCGCGCGATGGTCAATGCGCCGCTCAAACAAGTAATCGCTCGTTCAAAAACGCAAAACGAGTACATGCTGGCAATCAATAAGTTTGATGTGGTCTTTGGGGTAGGGCCCGCTGGTACGGGCAAAACCTATTTGGCGGTGGCGAAAGCGGTAGAAGCGCTCATGGATGAACAGGTGAAGCGTATTGTGTTGGTGCGTCCAGTGGTTGAAGCAGGCGAGCATTTAGGCTTTTTGCCCGGCGATATTGGTCAGAAAATTGACCCCTATTTGCGACCTCTGTATGACGCCCTTTACGAATTGCTTGGATTTGAACGAGTGGCTAAATTGATCGAGCGCAATGCGATTGAATTGGCACCGCTAGCCTATATGCGCGGCCGCACACTGTCAGACGCCTTTGTCATTATGGACGAGGCGCAAAACACCACGATTGCGCAAATGAAAATGCTGCTTACGCGCATTGGATTTGGTTCCAAGGTGGTTGTAACTGGGGATCTATCGCAGGTCGACCTGCCGAAAGGCACCTATTCAGGTTTAAAGCATGGACTGACTATACTTGCGAGTGTAAAAGGCATACACGTGACGAAGTTTTCGGGACGCGACATAGTGCGACATCCGATGGTGCAGAGAATTGTGGAAGCGTACGACAAACATGAACGCAACGAGTCTTTCTGACCCGCTTATTGTCGATTTTCAGCTCGCCCTCGACACCCTTAACAACGCGATACTAGCGGATGTGCCAACCGAGTTAGAGTTTGTCCAGTGGGCCGAAGCGAGTTATCGCGCGAGTTGCACGCAACCTGTACCGCCCCCCGCCGAAGTGACTATTCGAATCGTCTCGGAGGCTGAGATGGCGATGCTCAACGAGACATACCGCGGCAAGCACGGCACCACTAATGTATTGTCATTTCCCCTGGACCTAGAACTCGAGTTTATGGCGAGTGACGCTGAGGCTTTGCCCTGCGCGCTATTGGGCGACGTGGTTATTTGTCATGCCGTAGTGCAACGTGAGGCCGCAGAACAATCTAAAACCGTAAAGCAGCATTATGCACATATGGTGGCGCATGGTGTATTACACTTAGTGGGCTTCGATCATCAATCCGATGCCGAGGCAAACGCAATGGAGCTGCTCGAAACACAAATTTTGAACACATTGGGCCTGCCCAATCCTTATCAATAACCTTCCAGAGACACAATGAAATCTCGCGATAAACCTCCGTCGACGCGGAGTTTTAGCCAAAAACTAAAATCCTTTCTTTACGGCATGCTGCCCACGCAACGAGCTGAAACCCGTGCCGATTTACTTGAAAACCTAAAACATGCAGAGGAGGACGGCATCGTTGCTCGTGACGCTTACGACATGATGCAGCGCGTCATGTATGTGTCGGACCTCAAGGTGCGCGATATCATGATCCCACGCAGTAGCATGGTATCCATTAAGCGTGATGATTCGTTCGATGAGTGCCTAGACGCGATGGTTGAAAGTGGCCATTCGCGCTTTCCGGTCGTGGATGAAGAACGCGACCAAATAGTGGGTACTTTGTTGGCCAAAGATCTATTGATGTTTTTTGACAACGAAAACCGACCACGCTTCAATCTACGTGACTTAACTCGCCCTGTCGTGTTTGTGCCTGAGAGCAAACGGTTGAATGTGTTGCTCAGCGATTTTCGTGAGAACCGCAACCATATGGCGGTGGTGGTTGATGAGTTCAGTAATGTGGCAGGCCTGGTGACGATTGAGGATGTGCTTGAGCAAATTGTTGGAGACATTGAAGACGAGCACGATGTTGAAGAGGATGAACACCTTATTCGTGTTCTCGACGACGGCGAAACTATCGTTAAAGCGTTGTTACCCGTGGAAGAGTTTAACGAGTATTTTAAGGCGTATCTTCACGACAACGGCAGTGACACCATCGGCGGCTTAATTTCTCAGCAACTTGGGCATGTTCCGCAACGAGATGAAGTGGTCGTGATCGACGGTTTTCGTTTTGAGATTGTGCATGCCGATACCCGCCGCGTGTATCTTATTCGAGTTTCAAATCAGAATGCACAAACGTGAGCGCCCGTTGCGAGTCGGTGATTACAGCCATTAAATCACTGTGAATAAACCGAGCACCGTTTATCTGATTGATGCCAGTATCTATATTTTTAGAGCCTGGTTCTCGGTGCCTGACAGCTTGCGCGGTGCGCAGGGTCAACCGATCAATGCCATTTACGGTTTTATGCGGTTTTTGGCCGAGTTCGCCGAGCGCAGTCGCGCGACTCATGTGGCTATCGCGTTCGACGAAAGCCTAACTACCTCATTTCGCAATGACATTTACCCGCAATATAAGATGAACCGCGAACTACCGCCGGCGGAACTTAAGGTGCAGTTTGAATGGTGTCGCAAATTGGCTCAAGCCGCAGGTTTTTACTGTATTGGTTCCAGTCGCTATGAGGCGGATGACCTGATCGCCACGCTGAGTCAGCATATGCGCGGGCACGGCTTTAGAACGGCCGTTGTTAGTGGCGACAAAGATCTAACCCAGTTGTTGCAAGCGCGCGATTTTTGGTGGGATTTTGCCCGCGATCAGCGTTTAGACAGTGCGGGCGTGATGTTGAAGTTTGGCGTGCCGCCATCGGCTATTCAGGACTATTTAGGGCTGTGTGGCGACGCCGTTGACAATATCCCGGGTGTGCCTGGCATCGGCCCTAAAACGGCGGTGGGTTTGCTTGATAAATACACCAACATCGAAACCGTATACGCGAATCTTGATGCGGTTGCACAGTTACCGATCCGTGGCGCTAAAACGCTGCGTACCAAGCTCGCGCCGCATTACGAGCAAGCGCTTATGTCTAAAGAACTGGCAACTTTGTGCTATACCGTACCCTTGGAGGTCGAAGTTGACGATTTGCTGCGCCAACAGGCCGAAATGGGCGCTTTCTATGAGATAGGCCATATACTCGGTGGCCGCGGCGACGGATTATTCGAGCGCCTGGCCCAGTCGGCTCGTGCTGTGCATAGTATTCACGTCCGCTAATGTCTCACGAGGGGCTAAGCGCTGACCCGCTCGCTGCCGTTAGCCTAAAGTAGGTTAATGTCAGTGGTCGATGGCTTGTCGTGCGCGGCGAGTTTTGCCATGATCAAACTCTGTGCAGCAATTTCTTTTTGGTTCAATCAGCGTCGTTTAGCGGCGATAGGTTTCTTGCATGTATGAAGAATTTTTTGGATTGACGGAGCGACCTTTTTCGATTGCGCCTGATCCTCAGTACTTGTACATGAGTCAGTCGCATAAGGAAGCCATGGCGCATTTGTCGTATGGCTTGAGCCAAGGCGGTGGCTTTATTGTGTTAACAGGGGAAGTGGGAACGGGCAAAACCACTTTGTGTCGCACATTGTTGCAAGACTTGCCAGAGCATACCGACGTCGCGCTTATTCTTAACCCTAACCTTGATGAGCTGGAGCTGCTGCAGTCGCTCTGTGACGAGCTCAAGGTGCGGTATTCTGACAAAGATTCGCAAAAAAAATTATTAGATCGAATTAACACGCGCTTGCTTGCCAGTTTTGCGCGCAATCGGCAAACCGTACTCATCATTGACGAGGCCCAGTTGCTCAGCCGCGATGTTTTAGAGCAAATTCGCTTGCTCACTAATCTTGAAACAACCAAAACCAAGTTGCTCAAGATTATTTTGATCGGTCAGCCCGAACTAAACGACATCTTGTGGCGTCAAGATATGCGTCAGCTCGCTCAACGTGTAACCGCTCGGTATCACCTTGGAGCCTTAAAGGACGGTGACATTGAAGCCTATCTGAATCGACGTTTGTCTGTAGCGGGATGTCGTCAGCCTGTTTTTACCCGTCAAGCGATCGATCAGCTGCGCAGAGCGACCGAAGGTATCCCAAGGCGCATCAACGTGTTAGCCGACCACAGCATGCTCACGGCGTATGCGCAGAGCAGTCGCTGGGTTGATGCCGCCATGGTTCGAACAGCTGCGTCCGAGGTGCTGTTGCCGAGTGCAGTGCGGCGTCCCGCATGGCTTGCTCGGCTCATGCCCCTTGTTCCGTCACGATGGTGGCTGCTTGCGGGTACACTCGTATTGTTGAATGCTTTGTTGTGGTGGTTGTTCGTAGGCGCGCAAGCACATTTACCAGACCCCACGGCACAGCGGGTGGACGGGGGCGGCACTGCGGGCACGGTAGCAACGGCGCCGTTGGTGAAACCTAATAATGCTGCGGACGATGCCGACGAGCAAGCGCCAGCAAGCACCGGTGAGTCGCCTTCAGCCGTTGAGTCAACACCTGCAAGCAATACTACCGAGGCGCTTGGCTCTGCGCGGCAATCAATCGAATATTTGGATCCTTCCGATACACTCCCAGCCGAGGAGCAGTTGCGTCCTTTACCAATTGAGCCATTTTCCGCGTTGGCGCCGGCCTGGTTTGCCGGCGACGCGATGGACGATTCGGCGCTACGCGATTTGTTGGCGACCAGCGCTAACTTAACGACGCGCAGCCAAGCGTTTCAGCGCCTTGCGGCGCTCTGGGGTTATGAGTTTGCAGAACCTGTGTTGGAGCCGTATTGTCGTGTGCTCGACAGTGCGGGTTTAGGTTGTTTGGATGTGGCGAGCTGGGCCGAGCTGTTGGTATATAACCGTCCCAGCATTGTGGTGTTGTCAGTGGATGATACTTTGCACCGAGCGATTGTGCGGGGACTGACCGACGACAGTGTGCAATTGTTGATCGGGGATCGTGCGGTAGTGGTCGGGCGGGCAACATTTGAGGCGCTGTGGAACGGTGACTCGGTTGCGCTCTGGCGGTATAGTGGGTTTGATGATGCCACTTGGGTTATGGGCGACTCGGGCGCGGCCGTGTTGAAGGCTAAGCAACGCATCGATTTGGCCCTGCGCGCGCTGGGGATGCCATCTTTGTTGGCACCGATTAGTGATGAGTTTGATGCCGACACTGCGCAAAAATTGCTCGCGTTGCAGAGTCGTTTTGGTTTGTCCGCTGACGCAGAGTTGGGTGCCCAGACCAAGGTATTAATCAATGAAGTATTGGGCGTAGAGGCCGTGCCGCGCTTAGTGGAGCGGGTTACGCTTAACAACTAACTCTGTACCGCACGGTCGAGTCCGCATGGCTTATACTAAGCGGGTGGGTACAGATTGAGAGAGTGATCATTGTTATTACTTAACCATTGTTTAGTGGTTACGCAGCTCTCCTGTAACTATTAATTAACGAGCAAAAATCTAGCAAAAAGCTAGCAAAAAAACGTCGAACGTGGGTTTTAGCGCTTGCGCGAGCTCGGTCGCGATCAATTTAACTTGGCTTAATCTCATGTCAACCATCCTTGAAGCTTTAAAAAAGTCTGAGCGCGAACGTAAGTTGAGCGATATTCCAACTTTGTCGGATATGCAGCCCTTGGAAGAACCCAGTCCTTTTAAATGGATCGGCCTCACTCTTTTAAGCTTGGCCATCGTGTCGGTGCTCGCCGCCGTTATTGTGCTGACGTTCATGCCGCGTGACACCGGACTGCAAGGTTTGCCTGGCGAGATAGCATCACCAGCCGATAGCGTGGCGCAAGCGACTTTGAGTGTGCTGAGCTATTCCGAAAAGCCCAGCCAACGCTTTGCCATTATCAATGAGAAGCTTGTGCGCGAGGGCGACTTTTTAAGCACGGGCATTAAAGTGGAAGAAATTAAACCCGACCGCGTGATCCTCAATGTGCGAGGTGATCGCATGTCGTTGCAGCCTTGACGCTGTCTTGACGATCATGCTGGGCTTTGAGTGGCTCATCGGCCGTACTTAAACACACTCTCTGGCACCTCCGCCTTGTTCGATCTCGCTCGGCGATGATTGCAAGGTGTATAGTGCGGCGTTTTTCGATAGAATGGCGCGCTTTTGGACGGCTCCCGTTTCATCCCGACGACCTAACGAACCTATTTTACGGACGACCTGACGACAATAGGCATGCGAATGCTCTAGCGAGAATTTACCCTGTATGGCTGCAAGTAAGTATTTTAAAGAAATCAATCAGCGTC